>CAZIXH010000150.1:0-7431 GCA_964543055.1 uncultured bacterium | reverse complement strand
AGCTCGCCTTCCAGGGTGACAATGCGGGGGTGGTCGGGGTGAGTCCGCACCAGGGCCAGCGCCACATCCAGGTTGTCGACCACCAGGGTCTCGCCCAGCAGCGTGGGCAGGGCCTCGGGGCAGGCCGGTAGCTGCACCAGTCGGCGGGCCACCCCCACCACCCCAGGCACTTTGCTCCAGTCACGTTCCCGTTCCCGGAAGGTTCGCAACAGGGTGCGCGGCAAGAAAGTGGCCCGGCCTCCGTGTTGTTTGAGGTGCTGCACAGCGGCCTGGGCGGCCTGCTCGTGCTCGGTCAGCACCCATTGCATCCGCCCACCCATTGCCACTTCAATGGCCAGCTCGAGCCCGGCGGGCACCCTTAGCAAATCCGCCACCACCCCTATCAGGCCGGGAATGCCGGCTTCGCGGGCTCGCTTGGGGCCTTCGGCCAGGTCAGAACCTGAGCGCAGCATGGCCTCGAGGCGGCGGGCTTCGGCATCGGCAGCGCGAGCTTCGCTCAGGGTCTGGCCTTCTTGCTTGACCAGTTCATTTAACTGAGCACGAAACTCGTTTTCACGGGCCTGCGCCATCGCAAGGCGCTCCTGCAGGTGTCTCAGTTCGGCCTCGAGGCGGCCCTGGTCGGCCTCGAGGGCTGCTTTTTGGGCCAGGCTCTGCTCGTAGGCCAGTTTCTGGGCCTCGTAGGTGGCCTGGGCTTGCAGGTAGCGCTCGAAGGCTTGTTGCTGTGCCTTGAGCTGGTGTTCCTCCATCTGAATCGCGGCTTGTAGCTCCTGCAAGCGTTGCCGAAAGCCTTGCATGACCTCGGGGGTGGGCTCCGGCTCGCTGGGGGCTACAGGCTCCGGTAGCGAGCGCAGCCGGGTCAGGCGGGTCTCGCTTTCGGCCATGTCCTGCGCCAGACGGCGCAGCAGTGCCTCGAGCGAAGCACGCTCCTGATCCGCTAGCCGCAGCTCCCCGCTCAGGGCTTCGGCTTGCCTTAGGGCCTCGCTGTGGGCATTCTGGGCGGCTTCCAGGGCTTCCAGGGCCTGGCTTTTTTCGGTTTCCAGTTCGCGCAAACGCTGGCTGGCCTCGGTGCGCTCCTGCTCCAGCGCCTGGGCTTTCTGCCGCGCAGCTTTGGCCTCCTGGTCGGCCTCGCGAATGCGGGCGGCCAGCACACTGCGGCGCAGCACCAGGCTGCGGGCGGCCAGGGTAGTGGCCTTGCGGGCAGCCTCAGCCTGCTGGGCTTTTTCGGTCACCGAGGCTTTGCGCTCAGAAAGTTCCTGGGTGCGGGTTTGCAGCTCGAGGGTAGCACTCTCCAAGCGTTCGTGCGCGATTTTGCTAGCCTGGGTGACGGCCCGCAGACCGGCGGCTTCTTCCAGGTAGGAAAGCAGTACCTCAGGCCCCGCCTGCAAAATTTGCCCCACCTCGCCCTGCCCCACGATTGCATAGCCGGTTCGGGAAAGCCCCGTGCCCATCAAAGCCTGCTCCACCTGGCGCAGGGTGCTGCGCGAACCGTTGAGACGTATCTCGCTATTGCCGTCGCGCTCGAGGCGGCGGCTCAGGTTCACCCGCTGGCCGTTGCCCCCCAGCTCGAGGCCCACTTCGGCAAACCCCAGCGGCGCTTTACCATCGGAGCCGTGGAACAACAGCGAAAGGGCCTCCTCCCCGCGCAGTTCCCGCGCACGCGCCCCCACCACCCAGCGCAGGGCCTCCACCAGGTTGCTCTTACCGGAGCCGTTGGGGCCCACAATGCCATAGATGCCCGGGCCAAACTCGAGGCTGGTGCGTTCACCAAAGGACTTGAAACCTTGCAGGATAAGTCGCTCGATCTTCATAAGGGTTCGAATATCCGAATACGTTACCGGTCAAAATCCTCGTGCTTCAGACGACGAAATGACCATTGAGTATCGTCTATCGTCTGTTGGCTATCGTCTATAGACTATTGACCATTGACCTCTTTTCACTGCCCTTGTCGCTTAAACGGATCCAGGAGGGATAGGTGTCCCAGGCTTTCGACTTCCTTGCCTTCCAGCAAAAACTTGACCTGCTGCACCTCTTTGAACTCCAGCAGGGTATTGGTGATGCCGTAAATCAGGGCCAGTTCACCCGCAGTGCCGTAGTTCAGTCGCCCATAGGCTGCCGGTAAGTCTACCAGAGCGGTGCTGTCGCGCAAGAAAACGGTGGGTGTAGGGGTTCCCGCTGGAACCAGGGGTGCGGCCCCTTGCTTCTGGGGCCCCCGTACCAGTTCCTCCAGCACCCGCCCCAGGACGTACTCACCCTCGGCAATCTGTACGGTGCGCTCCTCCACAACCAGCCCATCTTCGGTGTCTTTGGCAAAATACAGTTTGATGTTTCGGGGGCCCTGGTTTTCCAGGTCGGAAGGCAGGTTAAGCGACCTCGAGCCGGTATCACCCTGAAGCGACCATAAACCCCAACCCCCCAAAATCAACACCACCAAACCCAGTATGTTGGTAAAGCTCAGTATCCGCCTCACGGCCTGGCACCTCCGGCAGGGCTTGGGTTCGGCGTGGGGGCAGCGGTGCGCGGGGGGGCTGCTTCGGGCAGGCCCAGGTAGGCCAAAACCGCCCTGGCCAGCACCTCGGCTACCTGCTCGCGGCCCTGGGGGGTGCGAAGCTGCTCAAAGCCGACCTCGACCAGGATTGCCGCCCCCCCTGCCATCGAGAGCACGTACATGGCGTCCTGGCTGGTGTTAGCTACAATCCCGGCGGTGGCAAAGCCCTCCGAGACCCCCTGGGCAAACCGCGCAGCCGAGCCGGGTGCTGCCACATAGCGCTCCAGAACCGCTCGCTGGTTGGCGGGGGTGCGGGCCGAAAGCTCGCGGCCTTTTTCCAGCAAGCGCAGGGTCTGCACCTCGGGGTGGCTGTAAACCGTGACCCGGTTTCCTGCCGCCGCGTGCAGGCTGATAAATACCTGGGCCGAAGAAGCGTACTGGGCCCTGGCCAGGAGGGGCACGGCGCGGTCGGCGTTGCGGGTCAGGATCACCTCGAGCCTGCCCTGAAGCAAGGCCTGCAATCGCCGGCTCACGCTCAGGGTCAGGTCTTTTTCCCGCAGACCGCCCACTACCACGCCGGTATCGGCCCCACCGTGGCCGGCATCGAGCACCACCCTGGGCAGCCGATTCAGGCCGCCCCGTTCTACCACTACCTGCCGGGGCAGGAACAAAAGGCGGGGGGGGTCATTGCCCTGGGGCAGATAAATCTCGGTGCCCCAGTCTTCCCGGCTAAAGCTGATGGCCGAGTTGGGCGGCGCCTCCGGTACCTCGCGCACCCCGATCATGGCCAGGCGTGGGGGGTTGTTGGCAATGATTCGCACCTGTACGTCGCGGTCAAAGCGCAGGATGTAACGCTCGCTCGAGCCCGCCACAGCCCGCTGCACCTCCAGTAGCCGGGCCGGGCGCAGGGCCAGCACCGGCGCACCATAGTCGTTGCGGTAGTACAGGTCGAGGTTCCGGGCCAGCTCCCGCACCGGAACCCACAGGCTACCCTGGTAGCGGTAGGCATTTAGAAAACGTACGGCATCGGCGCCCTGGCTGCTGATGCCAAAAGCTGCCACCCGGCTGCCCTGGCTCAAGTACACCCTGCCCGAGGCCTCGAGGTAGCCCAGCCCCAAGGCTTCAGCAATAAACTTTGCAGGCCCATAGGCCACCGTACCGCCGCCCGGATAAATGGCCTGGCTCTCCTGAAAGCCCACCAGTAAGCGGTTTTCGTACTGGGCCCAGCCCAGGCCAAGCCATAACAATCCCACCAACAATAAGCGCTGCATCCCGAGTCCAGTCGCTACAGTTTTACTTGGCCCAGATTAGAAGCGCAAGCCCATAGAGGTCGAGGGTCAAGCGTCGAGGGTTGGCCAGCCAAAGGCTACCAGCTTTCCAGTTCTCGCCGAACCGCTTGTTTTTTATCATCCGCTCTCTTCTGATAATCGCGCTTGCCGCGGGCCAGGGCCAGCAACAACTTGGCCTTACCCCGCTCGTTGAAATAAATCTTGAGCGGGACCAGGGTCAGCCCCTTCTGCTCGGCTCTGGCTTTAAGCTTGTTGAGTTCATGGCGGTGGAGCAGAAGCTTGCGGAGGCGGCGGGGGTCGTGGTTGGTATAGCCGCCTTTCTCGTAAGGGGCAATATAGAGGTTTTCCAGAAAAAGCTCGTCGTTTTGAAACCGGGCGAAAGTGCCGGTAAAGTCTACCTGCCCGGCCCGGATGGACTTAACCTCGGTTCCCTTGAGGGCCAGCCCGGCCTCGAGGGTCTCCAGGATTTCGTAGTCGTGGCGGGCTTTGCGGTTCTCGAGTCCAGCCATAAGGCACTCCATTCTACGGCTTCAAGGGCGGCTCGAGGTTTCCCGGGCCGCCCCACCCCGTCAACCCGCGATGGCGGCAGTGGGGTCTAAGTTGCGCCCATATAAGGTCTAGAGATGAATCCAGGCTGCGCTAGAAAATAATGCTCCGAGCGCAATACCCGAATGATTTTCGACCATCTAAGTAGGCAAAACAGATGCTGTCCTGACATTGCAGGGAGTATATTCACCCTCGATGGGCTTGCGTTTGAGTCTGTATCTGGGTTTTCTGGTGAGTACCTTGCTGGCGCGTCTGCTCTGGGAACTGCGCTTTGCGCCCCCCTGGCTCTACGGGGCGCTGGCCCTGCTGGTAGCGGGGTTGGGCCTCTGGACTATGCGAGGGTCATCGGCCCTGGTATGGGTTGGAGGGCTGGTGACGCTCGCCGGTCTGGGGGTGGGTTACTTCTATCCGTTGGCATCCCTCATCGCTTTAGCGGGGCTTTTCATCAGTTACCACGGCTGGCGCAACCAACTGAGCGAGAAAGACCAGGCGGCTTTTTGGGGCTGGGTATTTGTCTGGCCCGCGCTGGCCCTGCTCCTGTTCTGGCAGGTTTTGCCCGCCTTTTACGCGGTCTGGCTCTCCCTCCTGGACAGGTTCAACTTCCTGGGCTCCAGCAAGTTTGCGGGGCTGGGCAATTACGAAATCTTGCTGCGCGACCCGCTTTTCTGGAGGGCCATGGGCAATACCTTCTGGTTCGTGGCCTTCACGGTGCCCATCGGCATTGGGCTGGCGGCTCTGATAGCTGTGTTGCTCAACGAACGGGTGCGTTTTCAGGGGCTTTTTCGCACCCTGTATTTTTTGCCCTACATCACTGCCCTCACCGCAGCCGCAGCGGTCTGGGACTGGATCTACAACCCCGAGTTTGGCTTTCTGAACTACCTTCTGGGCACCCAGGGCCTGGACTGGCTCAACCGGCCTGAGGGGATTTTTGCCTCGCTGCTGGCACCTCTGGGCTTGCAGTTACAGGGCTTTTTTGCCGGGCCCAGCCTGGCATTTATAGCCATCATGATCATGACTGTCTGGCACTTTCTGGGCTACCAGATTGTGGTACTGCTGGCTGGCCTGCAGAACATTCCTCGGGAATACTACGAGGCAGCCGAGCTCGACGGGGCGTCCTGGTGGCAGCAGCAGTGGCTGATCACCTGGCCCCTGCTCTCCCCGGCCACCTTTTTCCTCTTCACCCTGGGCCTGATTGGCGCCTTTCAGGTCTTTACCCAGATCCTGATTATCACCCCCACAGGCGGGGTGTTGCAGGATACCCTGACGCTCACGCCTTATCTGTACAACAAGGGCTTTCGAGACTCCGACTTCTCGTATGCTTCGGCCATTGCGGTGGTGGTCTTTGGGGTGATTTTGGTCCTGACCCTGATCCAGCAACGGGTGTTGGAAAGGCGGGTGAACTATGAGGCGTAGCTCCCCCCTGGGCCGGTTTTTTGTCTATCTGGTGCTAACCGGGGGAGCGGTGGTGATGGCGTTTCCCTTCTACTGGATGCTGGCCACCAGCCTCAAAAGCCCTCAGGAGGCGCAGCAGGCCCGGCCTATCTGGATTCCTGAGCGGCTCAAGGTGTCCAACTGGCGGGCGGCCTGGAGCCTGGGGGCAGCAGCGGGCTCGAGCTGGTGGGGTGGCTTTGGGCCGGGGCAAAGCGTGACCCTCAGACTCTACACGTCACCCGGCCCAGCACCCCAGGTGTTGGTTCCCTCGACCCCCGGCGCATTCTCCGACCCCCGCTCCGAGCAAACCCAGGTGCAGGTTTCCTATCAGGGCGATCACTGGGCCATCCGTTTTACCAATCAGAGCAGCGAGCGCTTTCGCACCCTTCCGGCGGTCATCCGGATTTCCAAGGAGTACCCCAGCTACACCCCCGAACTGCCTCCGGACGCCATCCGCAGCAGTGGCGATGATTGGCGGCTCGAGTACGTCAACATAGCCCCAGGGCTTTTAGGCTACATCTTCCACAACTACCTCGAGGCCTGGTATGCAGCCCCCTTTGCGCGGTATTTTTTCAATAGCTTTTTTACCGCAGGTTTGCAGGTGCTGGGGGGGTTGTTTTTAGCGGTGCTGGCCGCTTTTGCCCTGGCCCGGATTCCCTTTCCGGGGAAGTCCTGGGTGTTTGGCCTGATTCTAGCCACCCTCATGATCCCCGGCGAGGTATTGCTAATCCCCAACTACGTGCTCCTGGCGCGGCTACAGTGGATTGACACCTACTATGCCCTGATTGTGCCCTGGCTGGCCTCGGTTTTTGGCATCTTCTTGTTGCGCCAGTTCTACCTCTCGCTGCCCCAGGATTTGTTCGATGCCGCCCGTATAGACGGAGCCAGCTACTGGACGCAGATGTTCCGCATCGCGCTGCCCCTTTCGATTCCAGGGCTGATTACCTATGGCATCTTTACCTTCCTGGGGGCCTACAACGCCCTGCTCTGGCCGCTTATCGTGACCAATAGCCCGGAGATGCGTACCGTTCAGTTGGGTTTGCAGGTGTTCATCGGTGAGGCCGGCAGCGACTACGGCGCACTCATGGCGGCTTCTACTGTTTCAATTTTGCCGATTATCCTGGGCTATTTCATTGCCCAGAAACAGTTTATTCAGGGTGTGGCGCGTAGTGGCATCAAGTAAAGGGAAAGTCCATAAGTGACTTTGTTCACGATAACATTTGCTCGTGAAAAGATTATGCATACGCTTCCGAACACAGTCATTTCTTGACTACCAGAGCATTTGAATACCAAATCCGCTCAAAAGTGACCCAAAAGCGATATAAGAGACCCTCGGACGCGCCCCCTGGCGCGGCAAGTGAGGGGCGCGTCTAGCGCCACTCACGCGCAGAGTTGGTAGAAGATAGCTGCACGAAAAACTGATGAATTCGGGTATCTTCACTCAACTCGGGATGAAAGGTGCCTGCCAACAACTTACCTGACTGCACCAGTACAGGTTCATTCTGGTATCTGGCAAGAATCCGCACGTCATCGCCCACTTTTAGGATGCGGGGTGCCCGAATAAAAAAAGCATGAAAGGGACGGTCAAAATCCTGAATCTCTAAGTCCTCCTCGAAGCTATCCACCTGACGCCCATAGGCATTGCGCTGTACGGCGATGTTTAGAATCCCTAGCCGGGGC
>CAZIXH010000149.1:0-5114 GCA_964543055.1 uncultured bacterium | reverse complement strand
CCCGAGCCAATCGCAATGGTGGACTGGATTTGCTGGAAGCCCTTGCCCCTGGGGTCTTTGGACAGGTCGAGCAAAATCTCGACCCGATCCCGCTGGTACTGGTTAAGGTTGGGCCATATGACCGTGGGAACCAGTATCGCGACGGTTACCAGTCCCAGGACGATGTGCTGTGTGGGCATCCCGCGTACAAACAGAATGCCTAGAAACCCCGCAATTAGCACCAACGTACCCCCCAGGTCGGGCTGGATGAACACCAACCCCAGAATGGGCGCTGCCAGCAAAACCGGCAAAGCGTAATCCAGTGGCCGTTCCAGGGGGCGGGCTGCCAGCACCCGGGCCAGCACCAGAATAAGTCCAATTTTGGCGATCTCGAGGGGTTGAAAGCTGACCGGCCCCAGGTCAAACCAGGCTTTGGCTCCATTGATCTCACGCCCTACCAGCAAGACCAGCACCAGCATCGCTACTGAAACCGCATAGAGTGGGAAGGCCCAGGAAAGCACCTGGCGGCGCGAGAACATCTGTATCAAGAGACCCATGGAGAGTGCTACTGGAAACGCAATGAGTTGTTGCAACCAGACCCCACGGCTGGGGGCCGCGCTGTAAAGCGTGACCAGCCCCACCAGGTTAATAAGCAAAACCAGGCTAATCAGCACCCAATCGTAGGCAAATACCGGAACCCTGCGCAACGTCACCCCCTAAGTCTATGCTTTGGCGGTGAGATTTGTCAGTCTGGGGACGTCTGGCTACTACGCATTTACGTCGGTAGTTAAGAGTAGCGTAATATATCGCCAGGAGGCAGTTATGCGCGAGGTGTTTGTAGTCTCGGCAGTACGCACCCCCATAGGGCGATTTGGTGGGGCGCTAAAGGACTTTTCACCCATTGATCTGGGGGCGCACGTGATGAAGGCGGCCCTCGAGCAAGGGGGTTTGAGTGGCGCCGACCTGGATTTATTTGTGTTTGGGCAGGTCTTGCGGGCCGGGCATGGGCAGTTACCGCCCCGTCAGGCGGCCTTCAAGGCGGGCATCCCCAACACCGTGGATGGCTACGCAGTGGACATGGTGTGCGCCTCGGGGATGCAGGCTGTGGCCAATGGGGCGCTGGCTATCAAGAACGGCGATGCCGAGGTGGTGCTGGCGGGTGGCATGGAGTCCATGACCCAGACCGGGTTTTACCTCTCGAGCCGAGCCCGCTGGGGCTACAAGTACCTGGCCGGTGCGCCTGAACAACTGCAAGATATTCTTCAACGCGATGGACTTTCTGACCCCTTCACCGGCGAAGCCATGGGCGACCAGACCGAGCGCCTGGCTGCCGAATTCGGTGTGAGCCGAGCTGAGCTGGACGAGGTGGCCATGCACTCCCATCTCAGGGCGGCCAAAGCGCAGGAGGCCCACTATTTTAGTAAGGAGATTGTGCCCCTCGAGGTCAAGACCCGCAAAGGAGTAGAAAAGGTCGAAAAGGACGAAGGCGTGCGGCCCGAAACCACCCTGGAATCGCTGGCAGCGCTACGCCCGGCCTTCAAGAAAGACGGGGTCCTCACTGCAGGCAACGCCTCGCAAATCTCCGATGGGGCGGCAGCCCTGGTTCTGGCCAGCCCCGAAGCAGTGCAGAAGCATGGCCTGAAGCCCATCGCCCGAATACTGGGCAATAGCTGGGCCGCCGGTGAACCCTGGCGCTTCCCAGAAGCCCCGATTCCCGCGGTGCGTAAGCTGCTGGAAAAGCATCGGTTGAGTATTCCCGATTTTCATTTGTTCGAAAACAACGAGGCTTTTGCCCTCAACAATCTCCTGTTCAGCCGCTTGATGGGCGTGCCTATGGACAGCCTGAACGTGCATGGCGGAGCCATTGCCCTGGGTCACCCCATTGGGGCATCTGGTGCCCGCATCCTCACCACCCTGATTCATGCCCTGCACACCTATGGCAAGGAGCGCGGTCTGGCTGCCATCTGCCATGGAACCGGTGGTTCCACCGCGATGGCCTTGGAAGCTGTGGGATAGTAGTTCGTAGAGAAAGTGCTTAGATGTTCCGGCTACCCTTAGAGTCGCTAAGGCCGAGAGCAGCAGTCAGAACACACAAAATCGAGGCGCAACCCATGGATGGAGTGAGCCAACCCATTTAACCGAATCACCTGAGCGGCTTTCCTACATCCTTTAGCGGAAGGTTTTTTCATCTCTACGTGCTAGCATCGAGAGCGGAGGATTTGCCATGAATCAGGAATCCAAAAAGACCTGGACGGAAGAACTCGAGGTCTCGGGTGGCCAGCTTGTAGATAAACTCAAGGAATTGTTGCAACAGGCCAATACCCGTCGGGTCACCATCTGCAAGGCGAACGGCGAGGAAATCTTCTCTGTGCCGCTTACGGTGGGCATCCTGGTGGGGGGTGTGGTGACTTTTGCGGCTCCGGTACTGGCGGCGCTGGGCGTGATTGCTGGGGTAGCTACCAAGGTCAAGCTTCGTGTCGAACGCGAAGAGGGGGCCACCACCGAGATTCGACCCGAAGACAAACTGGACTGAGCACTGGAGAATGGAATGGACAACACCCCAAAACCCGAAGAAAAAACCTGGGTCGAGGAAATACAGGTACAGGGCGGTGAGCTGGTAGGTAAGATCCAAGAGTTATTGCGCGACGCTACCGCCACGCGCGTTACTATCTGCAAGCCCAGCGGCGAAGAGTTGATTTCGCTACCGCTCACGGTGGGCGTGTTGGTGGGGGGCTTGCTCACCCTGGCGGCCCCACGGCTGGCGGCCATTGGGGCCATTGGAGGGCTGATTGCCCAGTTCAAGCTCAAGGTCGAGCGCAGGAGCGACGGGCAGCTAGAGGTGCGAACCCTCGAGGAAGAGTCCAAGACCGACTTCCCCGACCAGCCCGCTTGAGCGCATTTTGGTCGTACGAAATTTGGAAATTAGCCTGTATCTTTCAAGGTATTCAGGTAATCCGCTGCGGTAAAAGCTCGTCCAGGCTTACCTCCTCGACGCTCCAGTTAACCTCCACCACCTCGTAATCGGCCTGGGCCGCGATAAAGTCGGCAGCTTCTCGCAGAATGGTCTCGACCCAGACCCCGTCGTAGCCGATCAGGCTGAAACCCACCACCTCCCAATCGTGGTCGTCCTGTCCGGCCAGCCGCGCCGCCGAAACCGGGAAGCGCGAGCGCAAACGCTCAATGGTCGGCTTGACCAGGGCCCGTTTTTCCTTAAGGCTTTTCACCCAGGGCATCTCGAGACGTGCGGTATAGAGGCCCAGGTAGGCTTTCATACCTAGATTGTGCCACATCCTGTCATGGACATCCGATCAACTTCACGGTATCTGGTACTGCACCAACTTTTGTCATATCCACAACGTCCAGGGAGACCCAAAGTGGGTGTGGGTGGTCGGGCATAGGTTGTGGTTCTCAAACGTCAGTCCCCTAACCCCTGTCCCCCACACGACTGTTCCCATGATATGCATAGTATTCAGGCAAAGATGAAAGATGGTATTACTGGGGGGAAGGGGCGCTTACCTCGAGCCGCTCCTGGCCGCTATACACGTTGAACGAGCCACGCAAAAAACCAATCAGGGTCAGGTTGAATTGCCTGGCCAGCTCCACCGCGAGGCTGCTGGGGGCCGAAATGGCCGCCAGAATGGGAATGCTCGCAGCCAGGGTTTTCTGGGCAAGCTCGTAGCTGGCCCGCCCGCTGACCAGGACGATGTGCTCGGAGAGGGGCAGCCGGTCTTCCAGCAAGGCCCAGCCTAAAAGCTTGTCCAGGGCGTTATGGCGGCCCACATCTTCGCGCACGGCCAGTAGTGTTCCGCATTTGTCGAACAGGGCGGCTGCGTGCAGCCCTCCGGTTTGGCGGAAGAGCGCCTGGTGCTGGCTCAGTAGCCTGGGCAACTCGACTATCATCTGGCTCGAGACCCGAAAGCCTGGCTCCAGGGGCTCGCAGCGCAAGCGCAGGTTTTCCAACCCCGCCCTGCCACAGACCCCACAGGCCGAGGTGGTGTAAAAGTGGCGCTCGAGGAGAGCCAGGTTGGGTAGTGTATCCGATGCCAGCTCGACGTTCACAATGTTGTACTGCTGGGGTTCGCCGGAGTCGGTGCAGTAGGCCATGCGCCGGATTTCGCTGCGGCTGGCAATCACGCCCTCGGCAAACAGGAATCCGGCGGCCAGCTCAAAGTCGTGGCCCGGCGTTCGCATGGTTACGGCCAGGGTGCGCCTTTCGCCCGTGCCCGACTGCAAGCGGATTTCCAGCGGCTCCTCAGTGATGAGGTGGTCGGGCCTGGCATAGGCCCGTCCCCCCTCAATTCGGAGCATCCGGGTGGGGGTCTTGGCGCCCCGACGGTGGTTGGGTTTGGAGATAGACATAAGCCTCTTTGTAGGCGGGAATTTTGGCTTGCCTCGAGCGCAGATTTGGGTCCAGCAACACGTTGCCCTCCGGCCAGTGTACCTGCACGCTGCCGGGGAATACATCGGCAGGGAAAACGTTGGCGGGCAGTGTGCCAAAAGCATTGTGCAGCCAGATGCGCTGGCCACTTTTCAGACCGCGCTTTTCCAGGTCAACGGGGTTCATTAGCACGGCATCGCGGGGAGCGCCGTTGATGGGGTCGGTGGCTTCGTGCACCATGCTGTTGAACTGCTTGCCGCGCCGGGTAACCAGGCGAAATGCCCCTTCTGGAACGGGGGTGTCCGGCAGTTTGACCAGCCTGAACCGGGCCCGCCCATCTGGGGTAGGGCAGACCCCGTCCGGGCACAGGTGGGGGCCCCCGTACTGGAAGGCATCGCCTTTCTGGCGAAGCTGCTGGATGCCGTCGTAAAGCGGAACAACCCGGGCGATTTCGGCCCGCACGGCAGCGGTGTCGGCAAAGCGAACTTTCTCCGCGAGCTCGGGCTTGCACATGCGGGCCACCATCTGCTGGAACACCTGCCCCTCCCAGCGGGCCTCGCCGATGCGTGGGCCGGGGATTTCCGGGCTATAGATAACCCGGCGCTCGGTGCTGGTCTGGGTGCAGCCGCCGGGAATCTCGTAGCGGGTCTGAGCGGGGAGCAGTATCACCTCCTCGGCGGGTTCGACCAGCATCTGCGAGGAGAGCACGATGTCCTGGTGCACGCGCAAGGGCACCTGGGCCAGGCGGGCCTCGGCC
>CAZIXH010000148.1:0-6904 GCA_964543055.1 uncultured bacterium | reverse complement strand
GTTATGGCCTGCCACCACCGCCACCCCCATCAAGGGCATGGCCCAGGGTGCCTGGGCCCACTTGCTCAGGTAGGCCACCAGAACCCCCTTGAGCACATCGGCCAGTGCCACCGCAATACCCCACGCAGGCCCCAGTTGTCGAAAAGTTCCGCTGGCGCCGGGGGTATCCCGTTCGGCCAGGTTGAAACCCCGGATAATCCCGGCAATGCGCCCAAAACTGAGCGAACCCACCAGATAGGCCACCACCACCCACACCAGATCCATAGCCGCTGCTTCCTATGCTAAACGGTTTGGGCAAGAACCATTGAGCTGCCCAACGCCAAAAGCCGAAAGCAAAACCAAAATAAATACCAATCAGGGCCCTGAACTAACCTCCTGACAGTGGCTATGAAAGACTTCCATCATCAAGTGACCCCAAGTCTAGGTGTGTGACCCACTTTCAACAGCGCACGAGTTGGGGGTGGGAGGTAGGTGGTGAGTATTGAATGTCTACACCCTACTTTCTACCTCCTACCTCATTGGGTGCGTGCGTTGTTCCAGAGAAGACGGTACAAAGCGGCTCCTTGAGCCTTTTTTGGGTTCTCGCAGCCCAGATTGTGTGATAAACTAAGGTCGGATTCATAAAGAAAGCGCTTCCATACAAAAAAGGAACGTGCTGTGGCCAAACGCAAACCCACCATCCACGAAGTCGCCCACCTTGCCAAGGTCGGTATCGGCACGGTCAGCCGGGTTCTCAACAACCACCCCTCGGTACGCCCCGAGACCCGCAACCGAGTTCTTGCGGCCATGGCCAGCCTGGGCTACAGCCCCAACCCCCACGCCAGGCGGGTGGCCGGGGGGCGCAGTTATACCGTTTCGTTTGTTCTTCCGGTTATCTCTACCGAGTTTTATAACCGCCTGCTCGAGGGCATCGAGCACATTCTAACCGAGGAGCGCTACGAAATTGCGCTTTTCCCCATTCTTTCCCCGAGCCGCCTCGAGCGCTACCTGGAAAGCCGCTCACTGGCCTACCAGACCGATGGTCTGCTGGTTTCCTCCCAGGGCCTGGCCCATCTGCTACCCAACCAGAAGTTCCCCACCGAGCGTCCGGTGGTGCTGGTAGATGCCTACAGCCCGCGCTACGACTCGGCCTTCATGGACAACCGCCTGGGCGGGCAGATGGCCGCAGAGCACCTGGCCCAGTTCCCCGGCGCCATGTTTGCCATCCAGGTCCAGGAAGAACTCGACGAGGTGCTGAAAAACACCGTAGGTCAGGAGCGCATCGAGGGCTTCCGGGAAGGGCTCAAAAAAGCGGGCAAGTCCCTCCCCAGCTCGCATGTGTTCGTGTCGCGCTTCTCCGCCGAGGGGGGCCGGCTGGCCTTGCAGCACTTCCTGCGGCTGTCCAAGCCCCCCTTCAACATCTTCGCCGGGGCCGACCTGCTGGCGCTGGGGGTGCTGGAGGAGGCCGAGCGGCAGGGCCTGAAAATCGGGGAGGAGGTACGCCTGCTGGGCTTCGACGGCCACCCCTGGACCGCTGCCAAAGGCCTCTCCACCCTGGCTCAGCCCATCGAGGAGATGGGGGCCGAGGCCGCCCGCATGCTGCTGGAGCGTATTCGTGGCTTCAAGGGTAGCCCCCGGGCCCGGCGCTTCGAGCCCACCCTGGTCGTCCGAAACTCTACCCAAACCCATAGCGTCTACGCCGATTGACTTCTCCAATCGTCAGCCAAGTACCAGGTTTCACAACCCGCCAGTGTTAGGATTGTCTCTGATGAATGCGGCCTCCCCCTCTGTTGGCGCTTCAAGGTTGGTTCCCCTGGTGCGCGATCCCAAGCTGTTACCCATCCTCGAGAAAGTAGAGACGGGACAGCGCCTGACCTTCGACGAAGGAATGGCGCTCTACCACACCCCCGACTACAACACCCTGATGTGGCTGGCCAACCGGGTGCGCGAGCGCAAGCACGGCGATAAAACCTACTTTGTACACTCCATGCGGCTCGAGTTCACCAACATCTGCTACGTGGGCTGTACGTTCTGTGCGTTTGCGGCCAAAAAAGGCGAGGCGCGGGCCTGGGACTACAGCGTGGAGGACGTGGTAGCCAAGGTGCGCGAAAAGTGGGAGCCGGGCCTGACCGAGCTACACATGTCCAGCGGCCACCACCCCAACCGCCCCTGGAGCTACTACCCCGAGATGGTGCGGGCCTTGAACGAAAACTTCCCCGGTATCCAGGTGAAGGCTTTCACCGCAGCCGAAATTGAGCACCTCTCCAAAATCAGCAAGAAACCCACCCTCGAGGTCTTGCTCGAGCTGAGGGAGGCCGGCCTGGTGGCCCTGCCCGGCGGTGGGGCGGAAATCTTCGCCGAGCGGGTGCGCCGCCAGATTGCCAAGAACAAGGTCAAGGCCGAGAAGTGGCTGCAAATCCACCGCGAGGCCCACAGCCTGGGAATCCGCACCAACGCCACCATGCTCTACGGGCACATCGAAACCCTGGAAGAGCGCCTCGACCACATGGATCGGCTGCGCAAGCTGCAAGACGAGACCGGCGGCTTTTACAGCTTCATCCCCCTGGCCTTCCAGCCCGATGCCAACGCCCTAGCCTTCAACCTGGGCAAAACCGAGTTCACCACCGGCCTCGACGATCTGCGTAACCTGGCTGTGGCCCGGCTCTACCTAGACAACTTCGACCACATCAAGGGCTACTGGGTGATGATCTCCTCCGACCTGGTGCAAGTAGCGCTCGACTGGGGTGTCTCCGACATTGACGGCACCATCATCGAGGAGCACATCGCCCACGCCGCCGGAGCCACCTCGCCCCTGGGCCTCTCCCGCCAAAAGATGGTGCAGCTCATCCAGGCCGCCGGGCGCGTGCCGGTCGAGCGGGATGCGCTGTACAACGAGCTGCGCATCTATACCGATAGCCAATGGCCGATGGCCAATAGCCAGACCCCTACCCAAGCCCACCGCTAACCGCTATTAGCCATCCGCCATGAGCTATATATTGGGTGTTCCCCGCTACGCCAACACCGCCCCGCTCTACCACTTTCTGGAGGAGGGGGACGGGGTGGCCTTTCGCTACGGCGTGCCCACCGAGCTCAACCGCTGGCTTCTGGAGGGCTCGGTAGACCTGAGCCTGGTTTCTTCCTATTTCTACCTGGAAAACGCCGACCACCTGCGACCCCTCCCCGACTTCAGCGTGGCCGACCTGGGGCCGGTGTACTCGGTTAATCTGTTTCACCGAAAGCCCTGGAGCGAGCTCCGGCACATTGCCCTGACCACCGAGAGCGCCACCTCGGTGCGGCTGTTGCAACATTTGCTCGAGACCGACGGAATCGAGGCCCGGTTCACCCCCGAGCAGGGCGGCCTCGAGCTTTTGGAGCGCTACGACGGGGTGCTCCTGATTGGCGACCGGGCCATTACCACCTACTTTGGCCTGCTCTCCATCATCCCCGAGTCGGTACACCAGGTGCCCACCCAGGTCGAGGGCATTCGCATAACCGACCTCTCGATGCGCTGGTTCGAGCAGACCCGGCTGCCCTTTGTGTTCGCGGTCTGGGCCACCCGCAAAACCGCCCCCCCACCGCCCGAAATTATCCGGCGGCTGCGGGCCGCCCGTTCGCTGGGGCTGGGCAACCTGGCCGCCGTGGCCGGCACCGAGGCCCAGCGCCTGAACGTGCCCGAGCGCCTGATGCAGCACTACCTGTGGAACTTCCGCTACCACCTGGAAGCCCCCGACCGGCTGGGCCTGCAAGCCTTTGCCCAGGCCGTGGGGCTGCCGTATCCCGACGACTACTGGGATGTGTAGTCAGATTCTATTGGCTCGCCGCTAAATACAGCGTCGTATAGATACCTGTACATTCTTCTGCAAACCAGGAAGTCTTCTCGTCATTGCGAGCATCCGCAGGATGCGAAGCAATCCAGATCGCCCTACCCAGCCGGTAGCCTGGCGAGCCTCCTCTGGATTGCTTCGTCGGCCTCTGGCCTCCTCGCAATGACGGCCGCTACCTGAAAGATCGGTTGGCAAGCGCCCAAGCCAATGTTCGCCAGAGTGTATAGGCTCCTTTACAACACTGTACTAAACGGTGACGAACAAGCCCGGTCAAAGGAACGACCCACCTACTTCTCGCAGAGCCTTTGGCTTTGAGCTTTCGGCTTTCAGCCCTAGCTTGCGAATGTGGGGATTCGTCAAAGCTGCGTGCTCAGGTGAAATTGGTGTTATTCCCTTACAAGCTCCATCGCCCGCTCGAGCCGCTTCAGTACACGCTCCTTGCCCAGCAGGGTGAGGAGGTCGAACATGCCGGGGGTCTCGAGGCTTCCCGTCAGGGCTGCCCGCAAGGGCTGCATCACCGCCGCCGCCTTCACCCCTTTGGCCTCGGCAAAACCTTTGAGCAGGGGCTCGGTATGGTCTGGCAGCAGGTCAGGCAGCCCGGAAAGCTGCTCCTTCAGTTCGGGCAAGAAGGCGGCCCCCTCGCGCAGCCTGGCCAGGGCTTTTTCCTGCATGGGGTAGGCTTCGCTGAAGAAGTAAAGCGTCCTGTCCACAAACTCCTGCAGGGTCTCGAAGCGGGCCCGCATGGCCTCCAGCACCTGTTTCAGGTAGGTTTCCGAGGGGTAGGATAGTCCGGCGCGTTCCAGGAAAGGCTTGACCCGCTGGGCCAGGTCGTCCAGGCTCAGAACTTCGCGGATGTACTTGCCGTTCATCCATTTGAGCTTGTTCAGGTCGAAGACCGGCCCCCCCAGGCTGATGCGCTCCAGGCTGAAGTGCTCGATCATGTCCTGCACACTGAAAATTTCGCGTCCATCGGGCATGCTCCAGGCCATGGTACCCAGGTAGTTCAAAAGGGCCTCGGGCAGGATGCCCTGGGCGCGGTAGCTGTCCACGCTGGTGTCCATCTTGCGCTTGGAGAGCTTGGACTTGTCGGGGTTGCGCAGGAGGGGGGTGTGGCACCAGACCGGCTCCTCCCAGCCAAAGGCCCGCAAAATCAGGATGTGGAAGGGGGTGCTGGTAATCCATTCCTCGGCACGAATGACGTGGGTCACGCCCATCAGGTGGTCGTCTACCATTGCGGCCAGGTGGTAGGTGGGGTAGCCGTCGGCCTTGAGGATGACCTTGTCATCCAGGGCAGCATTCTCGAACTCGATGGGGCCGCGTAGCAGGTCGTGTACCAAGGTTTTGCCTTCCAGCGGCACCTTGAGCCGCACCACGTGGGGCTCTCCGGCGGCGGCCCGTCGCTCGGCCTCCTCGACCGGGTAGTCGCGGTAGCGGCGGTTATAGCCCTGCTCCTGCTTCCCCGCCTGGCGGGCTGCCTCGCGGGCGGCGGCCAGCTCCTCGGGGGTGTCGAAGGCCCGGTAGGCGGCGCCTTTTTCCAGGAGCATCTGCACGTGTTGCCGATAGATGTGCAGGCGCTGCGACTGCACATAGGGGCCATTGGGGCCGCCTTTGGTGGGCGATTCGTCGGGGGAAAGCCCCAGCCACTCGAGCATCTCCAGAATGCGCCGCTCGGAGGTGGGGTTGTAGCGGGTGCGGTCGGTGTCCTCGAGGCGAACGATGAACTTTCCTCCGTGCTGTTTGGCAAAAACATAATTGAACAGGGCCTGGTAGGCCGTACCCACATGGGGGTCGCCGGTAGGGCTGGGGGCAATGCGCGTCACAACCATAACCGATAGCTTAAGGCCCCAGGCCCAAAGCGGAAAGCCAGGGGTTCGGGCAGCCTCGCTGCGTGGGGATGGGTGCTGTTTGAAAAATGACCCATGTCGCAAGTCTCAGGTCACAGGTCACAGATGACCCCAGGGGACAAAGCCCAGGTCAGCGCGATGAGCCCAGGGCCGGTCAATAACCTTCGGCTCTCGGCTTTAGGCTTTTAGCCTCAGGCTTTCGGCCTTCTGCCTTCGGCTCCCCTTGCGTTACCGGCCCCCCAGACCCCCTTTGGGTTATTCCTCTCACAGCCGACTTAGCGGGGGGTGCTACCCTATGAGGGTACATGGAAGCGGCATTGCAACAGAGTCTTGGCCCAATCAAGAACCCTACCACCCGCCTCGAGGCCACCGGGCTGGTCAAGCGCTACGGCAAACGGGAGGTGGTGCGGGGGGTGAGCCTCGAGCTCACGCGCGGCGAGATTGTGGCCCTGTTTGGCCCCAATGGGGCTGGCAAAACCACTACGTTTTACATGCTGGTGGGCTTTATTGAGCCCAACGCCGGACAGATTCGCCTGGGTGGGCAGGACGTCACCCGGCTCCCCATGTACAAGCGGGCCCGGCAGGGGCTGGGCTACCTGCCCCAGGAGCCCTCGGCCTTCCGGCGCATGACCGCGCTGGAAAACCTGCTGGCAGTGCTGGAGTTTCAGCCCCTCTCCAAAGCCGAGCGGGCCGAGCGGGCCCGAGCCTTGCTCGAGGAACTCGGTATCGCCCACCTCAAGGACAAGTACGCCTACACCCTCTCGGGCGGCGAGCGGCGGCGGCTGGAGATTGCGCGGGCGCTCTGCACCAACCCCGACTTCATCCTGCTCGACGAGCCTTTTACCGGCGTAGACCCCAAGAACGTCCACGACATCCAGAAACTCATTTCGGAGCTGCGCGAGCGGCGGGGGGTGGGCATCTTTATTACCGACCACTCGGTGCGCGAAACCCTGGCCATTGCCGACCGCATTTACCTGATGTACGACGGCCAGATGGCCTTCCAGGGCTCGCCAGAGGAGTTCGCCCGCGACTCGGGGGTGCGTATGCACTACCTGGGCGACGAGTATGAGCTGTAATTTGTCGCAGATCCCCTTTTACCAATCCAGCGCCTGTCCTGAGACCTGTGACTTGAGACCCGAGACCCTGGTATGACTTTCTGGGCCATCCTCATCCTTCTGGTGCTCGTGGCGGGCCTGGTGGCCTATGTGGGCGACCTGGTGGCCAAGCGGGTGGGGAAGCGCCACTGGCGGTTCCTGG
>CAZIXH010000147.1:0-16012 GCA_964543055.1 uncultured bacterium | reverse complement strand
CTACCTGGGCGACGAGTATGAGCTATAGCCGCCTGGGGTCGAGGGTCCAGAGCCCTTCGCCTGTCCGACCCTGAACCCTAAGCCCCAGACCCTAGACCCTTTTATGACTTTCTGGGCCATCCTCATCCTTCTGGTGCTCGTGGCGGGCCTGGTGGCCTATGTGGGCGACCTGGTGGCCAAGCGGGTGGGGAAGCGCCACTGGCGGTTCCTGGGCCTGCGTCCCAAGGCCACCGCCACACTGGTAGCGGTAGCGACGGGGGTGCTGATTGGCCTGGGGGCTTTTGGCGCGTTCTTCCTGCTGGTGCGAGATGCCCGCGAGACCATCTTGCAGGCCGAGGCGGTGCGCCAGGAGCGCGACCGGCTGCGCACCGAGGTCAATCGGCTGGAGAGCCGGGCCGCCACCACCTTTGCCCAGAACGAACAGCTCAAAACCGAGCGCGACGAGTTCGAGAAAAACAACATTCTGCTGGCCCGGCAGCTCGAGCAAAACGTTGAGCTCCAGCGCCAGACCCGCCAGGACCTCGAGGAAGCCCTTATCGAGCGGGAGAAGTTGCGTCAGGAAGTGGAAAAACTCGAGGCCGAGCGCAACTCCCTGCGGCAGGCCCAGGCCCCGCTACGGCAGGCTCTGGCCACTTTGCAAAGCGAAAAGGCCCAGCTCCTGAGCGGGCGCGACCGGCTCCTGGCCCAGGCCGAACAGGCCAAGCGGCAGCTCCGCGAGCTCGAGGCCGCCGGGCGCAATGCCCAGAACCGGCTCCAGAAGCTACAAAGCGAAAAAGAAAGGCTGGAAAAAGCGGGCCGGGAAGCCCAGGCCCGCCTGGCCGGCCTCCAGGCCCGCACCCGGGAGCTCGAGGGCCGCCTGCGGCAGCTCGAGGCCGACAAGCGCAACCTCGAGGGCGATGTGGCGGTGTTGGGCAGCGGGGCCTCGCAAACGCCCCCCAGCGACACCCCCAACCGCACCCTCGAGGCCCTCCAGCGCGAGAACGCCGAGCTGCGCAACAAGCTGCTGGATGCCCAGCGCGAGCTACAACAACTGCGCGAGCGCAACCGGCTGATTGCCGCCAGTCTGGACAAAAGCCTCTCCATGAACCTGCTGGCCGAAGAACTGGTGATGCCGGGCAACGAGCAGGCGGCCCTGGGCGAGGTCACCCGGCGGGCCGACAACCGGGTGCGCCTGATCGGGCTGCGGGGCCTGGAAGTGGTGGAAAACCCCAACCTGAATAACCTCAAGCCAGGGCTGTTTCTGGCCCGCATCCAGAGCATCAGCGCCGAGGGGCGGGTTCGGGTGGTCATCGAGTACCGCGCCCGCGAACAAGCCTTTGCCGAGGGCGAGGTGCTGGCCGCTACTACGCTGGTGCTCCCGGCCAGCATGAGCGAGATGCGGCGCAAGTTCAACACCCTCAGCCAGCAAGCGGAAAACCGCCTCAGCGAGGCCGGTTGGGTTCCTGAAAAGCTGGCCCAGGGGGGGATTGCCCTCGAGGAGTTTGTGGGCCTGGCCTCGCAGCTTTCCGGTAAACGTGGCGGCGCCCGCATTGCAGTGGTGGCGCTGGGCAACCTCTACCCCACCGACCCGCCCCGGCTAGGGCTGAAGCTTCTCCCGTAAAGAATGGCGAGGGGCGCAAGCACCCCACAACCATCCAACATCTTTGGCTATCGCGCCCATAACAGGCGTTGCCGCCCATCCGGGCGGCAACTGTTCTGTCTTGGACAGAGGATTCTGGCTCAATCTTTGTGAAGAGCGCTCTACTGCCTCACGCTGGCATTGTAACGGGCAAGCACCTGGTCGGCCCGCTGTTTGGCCTCGTCCAGGGCTTGCTGGGCCGGTTTGCCCCGCAGGGCTTCCTCGATGGCCGACTGCACGATCTGGCGAATCTCGGTGAAGCCCCCCATCAGGCAGCCCGCCGAGGCGGTGTTGACCTTGGAGGTCTCGAGCTGCCGCAGGGCGGTGGTGTAGTTGGGCTGGCGCACATAGGCTTGGCGCACAGCGGGAAGGTCGGCCACGCCTCGCACCACCGGGAAATAGCCGGTGCCGATAATCCATTTGGCCTGGGTCTCGGGGCGCAGCAGGTAGCGGATAAACTCCCAGGAAGCCTGGTTTTGTTCGTCGCCAAAACCCCGGATCAGATACACCGCCGCCCCGCCAATGGCCGTGCCGTTACGCTCCCTCAGGTAGGGGTAGAAGGCGGTGCGCAGGGGGAAGCGGTTGCCCACCTGGCGCAGCACCCCGGTCAGGGAGGCGGTGGAGTAGATGGCAATGGCCGCGTTGCCCTGGGCAAAGAGGCTCTGGCTATCGGCCCAGTTGCGCCCGGTGTTGGCCGCCACGCCTTCGCGCACCAGCCGCGCCCAGGTGTCCAGGAAGGCCACCGCAGCCGGGTTGTTGAAGGAAACCTCGGTAGCCCGGGCCCGGCGCCCGTTTTCGTTGTTACAGAAGAACTGGCCGGAGTTGTAGCTGAACTGCTCCATGAACCAGCTATCAATGGGAATGGACAGGCCAAAGCGGGTGGTTTTGCCGGAGGCGTCCCGCACGGTGAGCTTGCGGGCAGCCGCCTCGAGGTCCGCCAGGCTCCAGGTGTTGCGGTAGGGAATGCCGGCCTGCTCCAGGGCCTGGGCATTGAAATAAAGGATGGGGTTGGAGGAGTTGAAGGCCAGGCCGTAGAGCTTACCGTCCACGCTGTAGTAGTTGCGGGGCTGGGGCACAAACTGCGAGAGGTCGAAGTTGTTGGCCCGGGCCAAGTCTTCTAAAGGCAGCACCGCGCCGGAGTCGGCCATGAAGCGGGCCCCGATATCGTAGACCTGAATTACATTGGGCCGCCCCTGACCGCCGGCCTGCAAGGCCGCCCGCAGCTTGTTGAGGCCGTCGTCGTAGGAGCCCACGAACTGGCTGCGCACGGTAATACGGTTCTGCGAGGCGTTGAAGTCCTTGACCAGGGCCTCGGTGGCCTCGCCCAGCACCCCGCCCATGGAGTGCCAGAAGTCTATGGTGACCCGTTGCTGGGCCAGGGAAAGGCTTCCCAGGGCCAGCGCCAACAGTGCAAAGGTTCGCTTCATGGTTGTCTCCTCTCATCCCTTTAGCCCACCCAGGGCAATTCCCCGGATAAAGAAGCGCTGGGCGAGCAGAAAGGCAATCAGGGTGGGTAGCAAGACCAGGATGGCCGTCGCCGCGACCACGTTCCAGCTCGTGACCTCCACGTTTTGCACCTGGGCAACGGCAATCTGGGCGGTCATCATCTCGCTGCGGTTGATGGTTACGAGGGGCCAGAGGTACATGTTCCAGGCCCCCAGAAAGGTGAGGGCCGAGAGCGCCCCCAGGGCCGGGGCTGCGAGCGGTAGGGCAATGTGCCACAGCATTCGCAGGTGCCCCGCCCCGTCAATACGGGCCGCGTCGAAGAGGTCCTGGGGCAGGCTCTTGATGAACTGGCGCAACAGAAAAATGCCCAGAGGCGAGGCAATAAAGGGCATGATGAGGGCGGTGTAGCTGTTCAGCCAGCCAAGCTGCTGCACCAGCAGGTAGAGCGGTAAAAAGGTCACCTCGCCGGGAATGAGCAGCATGGCCACCACAAAGCCAAACAGGGCGCCCTGTCCGGCGAAGGGGATGCGGGCCAGGGCGTAACCCAGGGTGGCCGAAACAAGCAGCACCCCCAGCGTGGTACCCAGCGCCACCACCAGGCTGTTCAGCAGGTAGCGGGCCAGGGGGTATTTCTGCAGGGCCTCCTGGTAGGGCTCCAGGGTGGGGTTGGTCGGCCAGAACCCAGGGGCAAACAGTTCGCCATCGCTCTTGAAGCTGGCCGCGAACAGGTTCAGCAGGGGCAGAACCAGCAAGAAGGCATACACCCCAAGCCCCAGGTAGAACAAAGGCCGCGCCAGCCAGTGGGGCAGGCTAACCATAGTGCACCTTCTTCCCAAAGAAGCGAAACTGCAAAGCCGCCAGCAGCAGAAGCACCAGGAAGAGGGCCACCGCCTGGGCCGAGGCGTAGTAGAAGCGGAAGTTGAAGAAGGCGTCCTGGTAGACCCGGTAGATCCAGACCGTGGTGCTCTCCATGGGCCCTCCACGGGTTAGAAGGTGAATCTGGCCAAAGGCGGTGAGGCTCGAGAGCAGAATCAGAAGGGCCACCAGAAACAAAGTGGGCGACAACAGGGGCAGGGTGATGCGCCAGAACTGCGTCCAGCTCCCGGCCCCGTCTATGCGGGCGGCCTCGTAGAGTTCCTCGGGAATCTGCTGCAACCCCGCCGTAAGCAGGATGGCCGTGAAGCCCACCCCGGCCCAGGCCGTCAGGATGGCCAAGGCCGGCAGGGCCAGCTCGGGGCTGGTGAGCCAGGGCTGGCGGGAAAGGCCGATGGCCTCGAGGGCACGGTTCAGGGTGCCCCCCACCGGGTGCAGAAACCAGCCCCAGGCCACCGCCGCCACTGCGGTAGGCACGGCGGTGGTCAGGAAGAAAAGGGTACGGAAAAGCCCCACCCCCGGAAAGGGCCGGGCCACCATCAGCGCGGCCACCAGGCCCAGCACCAGCTGCACCGGGGCCACAATGGCGGCAAAAGCGAAGGTGGCCCCCACCGAACGCCAGAAGGCGGGGTCCTTGAGCATCTCGGCGTAGTTGGCCAGCCCCACCCACTCCCGGCTGGTGCCCAGCAGGTTCTCACGGTGAAACGAAAGCCAGAAGGCATTCAGGGTGGGCCAGACGATAAAGAGGATCATCAGGGCCACCCCCGGAACCACCAGCAGGGTGGCCTCGAGGCCCTCTCCTGCTTTGAAGCGGGTCTGGGGTTTGGCTGCGGTCCAGGGGGTTTCTCGTCGCTCTACCGACACGGTAAATCCTCGCCTTGTAGAGCATCCCGCGAGCGCATCAGTGCAGTTTCAGAGCCCGTTTGACTTTTCCATGACGCTTCAAGCCGCACCACTATCGCTGGCTGCCCTTCGGCAAACTTCACGGCCAGAACACAGCGCCTCCGAGCCACGTCTGAAATAACCCGTATCGCCTTGAAGGCGGCTTATACCAAGTCTGCTCAGAAGTGACCCAAAAGCGATATACAAGTCCCTCGGACGCGCCCCCTGGCGCGGCAAGTGAGGGGCGCGTTTAGCGCCGCTCACGCGCAGAGTTGGTATTAAGGGGGTCTTGTTTTACCGACGGAGCTGTCACGCCCTACAGCCGTAACCCGTTCGAACGCCCACAGTTCTGTCCAGGGCAAAGGACTCCGAACACCGAAGGGCTCTATTTATGTGAAAAGCCCCTACAACCCCGGCAAAATCAGGTTCAGGTAAAACCTGGGCCCCGGCTGGCCAATCCCCTGGGCACCCCCCAGCGCCACACTCGAGCCCGGCGCCAGGTAAAACAGGGTCAGGCCCAGGCGCAGCTCCGCGCCCACCGCAAAACGCACCTGCTCCAGGTCCAGGGGCGAACCGGCCACCCCCGCATCCACAAAGACCGAGAGGCTCAGGTCGTCAAAGAACACCGGCCAGTTGCCCAGCCCCCGCTCGATACTCCAGGGCGGCAGGCGGTACTCCAGCGACCCCACCAGGGCCTGCGACCCGCGCAGTTGACCCGGCCCGTAGCCCCGCACCGCCAGCACCGGCGCACTGCCTACCACCAGCGGCACCGAGCCCAGGTCGAAAGCATCGAAGGCCAGGGGCGAGGTGGTAAAACCACCCCCTACCCGCAGTCCGACCAGGTGTGTGGCTTCCAGCGGCAGGCGGAACTGAAACCCCAAAGCCCCCCGCACGCTATAGCGCCAGTCCGGGCTGCCCTCCCGCACAAAGGCCGTCCCGACTGCGCTCAGGCTGCTGCGCGAACGAAAGAGGTCACTGGCCGTGGTACTGGATCCACTCAGCCGAACCGAAAAAGCGTGCGTCACGGTGTTCTGGTTGGGGTCGAGGGCGGGCTCGAGGGCATCCCTTCGCACGTACTGCAACCCCAGACTGCCCTGCGGCGACCAGAACGAAGCGCCAATCCCCTGGGCATTATCGCTACCCGAGCCCGCCGCTTGCAGGGTGATGGGAAAACCCAGGCCCGCGAACTGGTAGGCCATGTTGTAAAAAATACCCCGAAAGTTGCTGTCAAACCCGGCCCCCACCGAGTAGGCATGGATGCCCACCGGGTCGGCAGCCCCAAAGGAAACCCCCAGAAAAGCGTTCAGCCCAAAGCCATCCACACTCACATCGGCCAGGGGCAGCCAGTACAAGGGGCGCAGGTAGCGCCAGGGGTCGTACCCCTGGCCTTTGGCCGCCTCGGCAGGCTCGAAGGGGGGCAGGGGCTCCCGTTGCAGTTCCACCCGCTTCCAGGTGCCGGGGTTATAGGGGGTCTGGTAGAGGTTGTAGCCCATTTCGTCGTAGCCGGTAAAGATAATCTGCTGCTTGCTGTACGAAAGGGTGGGCCGGTAGGCCCCGGTGAGCAGGTTGGTCACCTGAAAAACCGCGCCGTCCGCCAGCCGGTAGGCATACAGGTTGTAGACCCGGTTCACATCGCTGCTGTAAATCACGTACTGGCCGTCGGGGCTGAAGACCGGGTCGCTATCCACATTTTTGTCCTGGGTCAGGGCCAGGAGGGCCCCGGTTTGCAGCACGTAGCGGTACAAATCCTGAAAGCCCCCACGCCGCAGGAGCGACAGGACGAGCGAGTTTCCGTCGGGGGCCACCGCAAAAGAGTGCACCACCCCGTCCTGGAAGGGAAAGCTACGCAGGGGCTGGGTGCGCTCGAGCTCGACAAAATAACGGGCCAGCTCGGTGGAGCCGTCCGGCGTATTTTTGGCCATAAAGATGCTCTTGCCATCGGGGGCATAGCGGGCGTAGTACACCCGCTCCCCGTTGGTGAGCCGCTTCACGCGGTCTTCCAGGCGGTCATACTGGTAGAGGTCGCTGCCCACAAAGTAGGGGCTGGTGGTGCTGCTGGCCGTAAACAGCAAGTAGCGCCCATCCGGCGACCACTGCGGGTGCTGGGCCGGGCCGCTCAGCAGCTCGCGCTCGCGGTCGTTCACAATCAGGCGCAGCCCACTCCGCAGGGGCGAGGCGTGCGAATACACCAGGCCATTGGCCGAATCGGTAGCGCCCTCGCTAAAAAAACCCAGGCTGCTGAGCTTTTGCACCGGGGTCAGGCCCTGGGCCCGGATACGGGCGATTTCGTCCTGAAACTGGCTGGGCAGCCAGCGCACAAAGTCACTGTAAATCTGGTCGAGCGAGAGCCCAAAGGCTTGCAGGAAGGGCTCGTTGAAGTCCTTGGTGGCCAGCATGGCCGCGTTGGCGTCGGTAAAACGGCGATAGGCATCCTCGCCAAAGCGCACCTCCAGGTACTGCACCAGCCAGGCGCTGTAGTTGTAGACCAGAAAGCCCAGATAGGGCCAGGTGGACTTGCTGTAGGCCTGGCGAATCTCGTCCAGGGTGGGAAACCGGCCCGAAAGCACCATCTGGCGCAGGGTCATGCGGGTAGTGGCATCGTTGAGGCGCGACTCGCCCAGCTTTTTATGCTTGAAGTAAAGCACCGTACCTTCCACAAAGGGAAAGGGCTTCACCGCGTTTTGTGAAGGCAGTTGACCAAAGATGCGGGTACGATCCTTCAGGGGGCCTCGCACCTGCGAGAGGTCGAACATATGCACGATCTCGTGGAAGATGACCGTCTCCCACCAGGAAGAAAGCCGGGGGTTGAACAAATCCGAACTGCGGAACTGCCCGGTAAAAATGCCCACCACATTATTGGTGGGATTGGCAAAACCGTTGAGGGTGTCGCCCACATCCGAGAGCACAATGCTGATCCGCCCCGGCGGCGCCTCGAAATCGGTGATGAGCAGCCTGTAGGCGTTTTCGGCATGGATGGCCGCCTCGCTAGCCACGCGCTCGAGGCCCGCGTGGTAGTGGATGTCAAAATGCTCGGTACGCAGGGTAAACCACTGCCGGGTGGGGTCGAACTGGGCCAACGCCCCCGCGCAAACCAGCAAAATAACCGCCAAGAAACGCCCCATTGGGCTCAGTATAGGCAACGCAGATGAAAGGCAATGTAGTGCACCGTTGTACACACGCCCAAGGCTTGTCGCAGGTCTCAGGTCGCACGTCGCAGGTCAGGCAGGAGCAGCAATCGCACGTACGTCATTCACTATACGAAAACCCTCCCGTATACGGGAGGGTCTGCCACGAATACCAACTCTAGGCGTGTAGCCAACTTTCAACGATACCTAGGGTGGGAGTAGGTGGTAGGAGGTGGGTAGAGGGTCTCCACACCTGCCCCCTGTTCCCTAATTCCCTACCCCCTGTTACCTGCCTCACCGCTTCTGAAGTATGCAAAGTGTTCAAGCAGATATGAGCTCGAGCTAGCCTGTTTCTGGCGATGGGGTCAAAACAATAAGGCTCTGGGGCGGTCAAATTGCCATGTCCACCCTTAGCGGATCACCTGCGGCACCACCCGCACATCGCGGGTCTGGCCATCCCGCCAAACCTTCAGATTCACGGCTTCGCCCGGCTTTTTGGAGAGCAGCACTGCCCGCAGGTCGTTGATGTTGTTGATGGGGTTGCCGTCGGCCTCGAGCAGAACATCGCCATTGACCCCCAGCTCGATGGTCTGTCCCGTGCGAAGTTGAAGCTGCACGGTACGGGTCGCAGGCCGTAGGCCCGCCCGCTCGGCGGGACCGCCCCGCTCCACCTGCTGAATCATCAGGCCCGTCTCGGGCAGGCGGTTCTGGCGGCGAATGTTCTCGGGGTACTCGCCCATCGAGAGCGCCGAGAGGGTTACCCCCAGCCTGGGGCGCGAACGCAGGATTTCCTCGGCGGTGATGTCCTTGCCGGCCTTGAGGTCAGCCAGGTACTGCTTGGCCAGATTGATGGGAATGGCAAAGCCGATGCCTGCCGACTGGGCCTGCCCCCCAAACCCACCGGTGGTGCTGTAGATGAAGGTGTTGATGCCGATTACTTCGCCCCTCGAGTTGAGCAGCGGCCCCCCGGAGTTGCCAGGGTTGATGGCGGCATCGGTCTGAATAACGGTGGGCACAAAAGCCCCCTTACCGCCCCCACTGCCGTCGTTGGGGTTGCGCCGAATGGCCGAGACGATGCCTTCAGTAACGGTAAACTCCAGCCCAAAGGGGTTGCCCATGGCAATAGCCTTCTGCCCTACCCGCACCTGGTCGGAGTCGGCCAGGCGCATGGGCTTGAGCTTCTCGCGCGGGGCCTGTACCCGAATCAGGGCCAGGTCTAAGGGCTCGGCCCGGCCAATCACCCGGGCGGGGTAGCTTTTGGGGTCGTTGTGAAAGCGCACCGTGATCTGGTCGGCCCCCTCGATCACGTGGTAGTTGGTCAGAATCAAACCGTCCTGGTCAATGACAAAGCCCGAGCCGGAGCCTTCCTGCGGCTGGGGTTGTAAAAAGGGCGAGAAAAAGCCAAAGTCGCGGCCTGCCTGCGGCGCACTCCGCACCGCCACAAACACCACGCCATCCCCGCTACGCTGCACCACATCCACGGTGTTGCGTTCGTTCTCGAGCAAAGCCCGGTTCTGGTCAAACGACTGCGCCTGCACTTGCGCCTGCGGTTCGCTGGGGGCCGAAAGCGGGCTCTGGCTCTTGCTCAGATTGAACCAGGCCACCCCACCCCCCACTATCAGCAGCACACCCAGGGCAATCGAAGCGTTTCTCATAGACATCTCAAAAACCTCCTTCCCTTAGTGTAGCCAACCACGGTGAAGACGGTGTGAAGTGCAATTATGAAAACACCACCGTTTTGTTGCCGTACACGATGATGCGATCCTCGAGGTGCCACTGCACCGCCCGGGCCAGCACATTGCGTTCCAAATCCCGCCCCAGCCGCACCAGCTCGGCCACATCGTGCCGGTGCGAGACCCGGGCCACATCCTGTTCGATGATGGGCCCCTGGTCGAGTTCCTCGGTCACGTAGTGGGCCGTCGCGCCGATAATCTTTACGCCGCGCGTATAGGCCTGTTTGTAGGGGTTAGCCCCCACAAAAGCCGGCAAAAACGAATGGTGAATGTTGATGATTTTGTTGGGGTAGTGGGCCACAAAACCAGCCGTCAGAATCTGCATATAGCGGGCCAGCACCACCAGATCAGAGCCCCGGAGCAGCTCTAACATCTGTGCTTCGGCCTCCTCTTTGCGGTCTTTCGCCACCGGCACATAGTGGTAGGGGATGCCAAAGCGCTCGACCTCCGGACGCAGGTCGTCGTGGTTGGAAATTACCTGGGTAAGCTGGCAGGGCAGCTCCTGGTTGCTGTGCCGCCAGAGGAGTTCGCGCAGGGCGTGGTCGTACCTGGAAACCAGAATGGCCACCTTTTTAAGGTCGGCTGCGTAGGCGATGCGCCAGTTCATCTCGAAACGGGCCGCTACCCGCTCGGCAAAGGCTTTTTCCAGGATTTCCCTCGAGACATCCAGGTGGGGGGTTTGAAACTCGAGCCGCATGAAGAATAGCCCCCCCTCGGGGTCGGTGGAGTGCTGGTCAAGGGCGGTGATGTTGGCCCCGTGGTTGAAAAGAAAGTTCGAGACCGCCGCCACAATACCGGGCCGGTCGGGGCAGGTAATCAGGAGCCTTGCAGTGGTGTCGGTCTGCATACCGGCATCAGGCTAAAGGCTGGGGGCCCAAAGCTCAAGGCATGAGCAAGCCCAGACGAGACCGGAAAGTAAGCCAGGAGTTTATCCACCGGCACACTGGCTCTGGCGCAGCTTGTGCAGAATGGTGGCATGAGAAGGTGGATGATTGGCCTTTTTATCGGGCTTGGCTCGCTGGGATGGGCCCACCAGCCGTTCTGGAACCCTGGCTCGCCCACCCTTCAGCAGGCCTACCGGGTTCTGGAGCCCACCATCTCGAAGGTTGTAACAAGTCAACTGGGCGCGGGCCAGCTCGGCTTTTATGTTTTTGAACTGACCGCCGGTTTTGTCCTGGACCTGGGGCTCTTTGTGGGGGCGGCCTGTCCCGCTGCTTTTCAGCCCCGAATCTGGCTGGTAGGGCCGGGGGTTCGGGGTAACCAGCGCCCACCCTTCGCCATTCCCGATGGCCTGGGGGCTGCGGTATTCGAGGGCGGCTGGCGCGACTATCGGGGCCACGGCCTGCTCGCCCGCAAAGGCCCAGAATTGCAGGAGCGGCTCCAGGGCGGCACTTACTACGTGGTGGTGGAGGCCGGAAACGCCGCAGGCTATTACATGATCTCGCTGGCCGGCGCAGAGGTTCCAGGTGGTACAGCGGAGGGCCGGGCTGCTCTCGCCAGGTTTAATCGCTGTGGTTGAGGAGTACTCACGGCATCGAAGAGTCACACCTAACCATGCCCTGGCAACTAAGGTTCTCCACTTGCACAATGCACCTTGGAGCAATACGGATTAAAAAGTTCCCAGCGATTCTCCCAGGAGGGATTGAGCATCGCATTCTCGCGCCTGGTCGCAGTTCTGGGTGGATTTACCCAAAACCTACGCTCCCAGTTGTTGGGGTCTCCATGTACGTAGTGTGCTTTACAGGCCTCGCCAACCTCTTTTCGGGTGGCAATCCAGTAACGCGGAGACTCGTTTTTTGAGGGAGAGCCAAGCCAAACAAACACCACAAAACGATTATTGCTGACATCTTCAGCCCAGGTTTCCTCTTTGACGGAGAGTATAAAGCTGCTTGAGCGATCCGGGTGGCAGGACTTAACCTGGATAAAACACACTTTGTCACCCTCTTTGTTTGCGGCCATAATGTCGTAGTCTGAAAAATTTTCCGGCAACAACGCATTTGCAATACCTCGCTTCGAAAGTTCGGCAGCAACGTACAACTCTCCCGCGTGTCCACCCAGCTTCTTCACCCACTGCGGAGTTCGGTTACTGTTATTCTGTTGCTTTTTCACACTCTAAATACTAAGACCCAGAGCAAAAACTTGCATTTCTTGGAAAGTTTTCGCGCCTCACACAGATGCTATCAACTATCGGCGACTTCCGCAGAAAGTCCACTAAACTGCTTCAGCCCGCTTGCGCTGGCTGGGGTCCAGCACCCGCTTGCGTAGGCGCAGGCTCTGGGGGGTGATTTCCAGAAGCTCGTCGGGGGCTAAGAACTCCAGGGCTTCCTCGAGCGTAAACTTGCGCGGGGGAATGAGCCGGATATTCTCGTCGGAGCCCGCCGCCCGCACGTTGGTGAGCTTTTTGTTGATGTTGACGTTCACGTTCAGGTCGTTTTCCCGCACGTGCTCACCCACAATCATGCCCACATAAACTTCGGTACCGGGCTCAATGAAGAAGTTGATGCGCTCCTGCAAGCGGTACAGGCTGTAGGCGTAGGCCACCCCGGCCTCCATGGCCACGGCAGAGCCGGTGGTGCGGGTTTCCAGGCTGCCCACGTGCGGGCCGTAGGCGTGGAAGTTGTGGCTCATCACGCCCTCGCCCGCCGTGAGGGTCAGGAACAGGGTGCGAAAACCAAACAGCGCCCGGGCCGGCACCGTGAACTCGGCGCGGATGCGCCCGCCTTCCTGCTCCATATGCACCATCTGGGCCTTGCGGCTGCCCAGGGCTTCCATCACCGGGCCGAACCTGGCCTCCGGCACGTCCACCACCAGGTACTCGTAGGGCTCTTGAATCTGGCCCTCCGTCTCCTTGAACAACACGCTGGGCTGGCCCACCGAAAGCTCAAAGCCCTCGCGGCGCATGGTCTCCAGCAGCACCGAGAGGTGAAGCTCTCCGCGCCCGTGCAGCTCGAAGGTGTCGGGCGTAACCTCGATCACCCGCAGGGCCACGTTGGTCTCGAGCTCCTTCAAAAGCCGCTCCCGAATCTGGCGGCTGGTGACAAACTTGCCCTCCTTGCCCGCAAAGGGCGAGGTGTTGGGGGTAACGGTGATGCTCACGGTGGGCTCGTCTACCGCCAGGCGGGGCAGGGCCTCGGGGGCCTCACGGGCCGCGATGGTATCGCCGATTTCCACCCCCTCCATGCCCGCAATGGCCACAATGTCGCCGGGGGTTACTTCGTCCACCTCGAGGCGCTCGAGGCCCCGGTGGGTAAAGACCGCCACCACCTTCAGGTCGCGCTGGCCGTGCTCACCCAGGATGGTCACAAACTGGTTCTTGCGTACCGTACCCCGGTGTACCTTGCCCAGGGCAATCTTGCCCAGAAAGTTGGAGTAGTCCAGGTTGGCCACCCGAAGCTGGAAGGGGCCCTCAGCCACCTGGGGGGCGGGGATGTGCTTCAGGATGGTCTCGAAAAGGTCGGTCAGGTCGGGCTTGGGGGTCTCGCCCAGCCAGGCCGTCCCCTCCCGGCCCACCGCATACAGGTAGGGGAAGTCGAGCTGTTCGTCCGAAGCGCCCAGCTCGGCCATCAGGTCGAAGGTTTCGTTCAGCACCTCGTCGGGCCGGGCGTCTTTTTTGTCCACCTTGTTGATGACCACAATGGGCTTGAGCTTGGCCTCTATGGCCTTTTTGAGCACAAAGCGGGTCTGGGGCATGGGGCCTTCGGCGGCATCTACCAGCAAGAGCACCCCGTCCACCATGCTGAGCGCCCGCTCCACCTCGCCCCCGAAGTCGGCGTGGCCGGGGGTGTCCACAATGTTGATTTTGACGCCCCCCCATTCCACCGCGGTGTTCTTGGCCAGAATGGTAATGCCGCGCTCGCGCTCCAAATCGTTGGAGTCCATGATGCGCTCGCCGCCCTCGTCGTGGCGCGAAAGGGCCTTGGCTTGTTTGAGCATCGCGTCTACCAGGGTGGTCTTACCATGGTCAACGTGCGCAATAATTGCGATGTTTCTGAGTTCCATTGGGTCTCCGGGGGGAATGGCCGTCGGGTATGACAACAGCCGGCAACCCTGCCAGTGTAGCGGAAAAACAGGGCTTTGTATATGGCAGCGCTCACCTGCGCTAAAATTGCCTTATGGCCGCCCGCGCCCCGCGCCCTCTGCGCCTGTCCAAGGAGGAGTGGCTCGAGCTCGAAAAGCAAACCGACCAGCGTTACGAGTACCTGGATGGTTTCGTGTACGCCATGGCCGGCGAGAGCAAGCAGCACAACGAAATCGTGCTGAACATCGCCGATGCCCTCAGAGCTATTGCTAAGACACGGGGCTGCGCGTTTCAGGTGCAAACCGTTCGCACCTGGGTGGCTCAGCTCAACCGCTACTACTACCCCGATGTGGTAGTCAGTTGCGCCGAGGAGCCGCACAGCCACGAGATTCATCAGCCCTGCTTCATTGCAGAGGTGCTGTCGAGCAGCACCCTCGAGCGCGACCGGCGCGAGAAGCTCGATGCCTACTTCAAAATCCCCACGCTGAAAACCTATCTGCTGGTCTCGCAGGAAGAGCGCCGGGTGGAAATCTACCAGAAGACCCCGTGGAACCTCTGGTGGAGTGAACTGGTCAACGAAGGAACCCTGGAGATTCCCTGCCTCGAGGCCCGTCTGAGCCTGGCCCAGGTTTACGCCGGGCTCACCGTGCCCGAGGCCAAACCCCTAGACCCCTAGCAGCAGGTCGGCAGCCCGCTCGGCCAACATCAGGGTAGGAATGTTGGTGTTACCGCGCACCACCCCCGGCATCACCGAGGCATCCACCACGAAAAGGTTCTCGGTGCCATAAACCTTGAGGCGTTCGTCCACCACCTGCCCCATGCTGCACGTCCCGGCGGGGTGGTAGAGGGTCTGGGCGTGCTGGCGGATGTAAGCGGCCATCTCGGCAGCGCTCTGCACCCCGGCCTGACGGGCGTGGGGCTGGCCCCGGTAGGCATCGAAGGCTTTCTGTGCGGCGATTTCGCGGGCCAGCTCCATACCGGCCCGCAGCACCTCGAGGTCGGCGGGTTCGCGCAGGTAGTGCGGCTGGATGAGCGGGGCGTCTTCGGGGTCGGCGCTCCTCAGCCCAATCAACCCCCGGCTCTGGGGCGCAACCAGGGTGGGGCCGATGGTAAAGAAATGGCCCTCCTCGCGGTCGAAGCCGTGGTTGCTGAAGAAGGCCGGGCCAAAGTGGAACTGCAAATCGGGTGCCGGGGCCTGGGGCTGGGTGCGCACAAAAGCCCCCGCCTCGGCCACGTTGCTCACAAAGGGCCCGCGCTGGGTGAGCAGGTAGCGAAGGATGTTGGCCAGGGTTTCGGCCTTGTCCAGGCTGACCGGGGCCTTGCAGTGCCAGATAACCGGCAGGGCCAGGTGATCCCAGAGGTTCTGCCCTACCGGCAGGTCCTGGCGTACCTCGAGGTCGTGCGACTTAAGGTGTTCGGCGGGGCCAATCCCCGAGAGCATCAGGAGCTGGGGCGACTGCACCGCACCGCTCGAGACAATCACCCCCCGGCGGGCCCGCACCTGCCAGAGCTGGCCCTGATGCCGGTACTCCACCCCCACCGCGCGGGCCCCTTCCCACAGAATGCGGTGAGCCCTGGCCCCGGTCTGCGCGTCGAGGTTGGGGCGTGGCAGGGCGGGTCTCAGGTAGGCGCTGGCCGCGCTGTGGCGGGCGCCGTTTTTCTGGTTCACATGGAAAAGGCCCACCCCCTCCTGGGTGGCGCCGTTGAAATCGTCGTTGCGCGGCAGGCCCCACTGCATGGCCGCCTCGATGAAAGCATGGGTGAGGGGGTTGGTGTACTTGCGCTCCTCCACGTGCAAGGGGCCCCGGTCGCCGTGGTACTCGGAGGGGCCCAGGGGATGGGCCTCGAGCCGCTTGAAATAGGGCAGTACCTCGGCAAACGACCACCCCGGTTGCTGCCAGTCGTCGTAGTCGCGGGGGTTGCCGCGAATGACAATCATGGCATTAATGCTGCTGCTGCCGCCCAGCACCCTGCCGCGGGGCCAGTAGAGTTCACGCCCGTTCAGCTCGGGCTGCGGTGCGGTGTAAAAAGCCCAGTCGGAAGGCCCCTTAAAGAGCTTGGGGAAGGCCGCAGGCGCTTTGTGGTAGAGGCCCTGCTCGGGCTCACCGGCCTCGAGCACCAGCACCTTGAGGTCGGGCTTCGCGCTCAGCCGGTAGGCCAGCACACACCCCGCCGACCCCGCCCCCACAATGACGTAGTCGTATTCCTTTCTCATTCGAGGCCATTGTACGACCCAGCAAAACACACCTCCAATGCCAGGGCAGCGCCGATGGCAAATGGCCGACAGGGACAGGGTTGAGCGCAGTGGAGCTTACCC
>CAZIXH010000146.1:0-5852 GCA_964543055.1 uncultured bacterium | reverse complement strand
CCCACAAACACCTCGTTATTGCCCCCGTCGAAGATGCGCACCGTGAGGGGGATATCGGTGGAGAGGATGTTGAAGATAAAAGGCTTGGAGCTGCTGGCGGTGGCGGTGAAGCTGTAGTAGTCCACGTCGTTGCTCACGTGCAGGGTGGCGCTATAGCTGCCCTGGCCCACGTTGCGGGCAGTGTTGCCGGTCTCGTTGGGCTCCAGGGCATCGGGGTCAAGTGAAAAGGACTGTCGCGTGAAGGAGAAGTTGTAGGGCAACCGGGCCAGCGCCGAGAGGGTTAGCAGCGAGTTCCCCGGCGGGATGTCCACGGTCAGATTGCGTCCGTTTGTCTCGATTTTATCACTGATGAGCTGGGTATCGCCGCAGCCCGACTCCTTCACCAGTCCATTGCCCAACGCCAGCTTGCCCAGCCCGTCGGGGTAGTTGAAGATGAAGTTGACCCGGCTGTAGCTCGAGGTATTCACCCGGTAGACGTCCTTATCGGCCCCGTTGTGCAGGTTGAGGTCATAGGTGTTGCCAGGGGTGGGGGTAGTGGCCTGGGCCGGGGTGTTGTTGGGCTCGAGGCGATCCGGATTCAAGAAATTCCCCGCCGCCTGGAGCACCGCCATAAAGGCGTTCACGTAGTAGTTCACCTTGGGGTCGGGCGAGTTGTTGTAGCCGGTCTGTTGCAGGATGTTTTTGACCTGGTCGGAGGTGAGGCCAGGGTTATAGGCCCGCATCATGGCTGCGATTCCGGCAATGAAGGGGGTGGAAGCGCTGGTGCCGCCGAAGGTAGTTAGCCCAAGGGGGAGATTTTGTCCATAGATGGCACGAATGTTGGTGGGGGCCCAGATGTCCACGAACGGGCCAAAATTGGAATAGCTGATGGCGGTGTTGCTATTGTTTGCCAGCGCCCCCACGCAGATCACCCCGTCCAGCATGCAGGGGGCAAACCCGTAGTTCTGCCCATTGTTGCCCGCTGCTGCAACCAGCACCAGCCCGGCGTTGCGGGCATCAGCAAAGGATTTGAACATACCGGTTTCCGTGAAGTAGATTTTGCAGAATTCGTTGTAACCGCACATAGTAAAGCTCATCGAAACCACATCCGCACCCCAACCGATGGCCGAGCGTACCGCCCGCGCGACCCGAAAAGCGTCCAAGCCAATTTTGAAGAAGATGGGGTCGGCCACCTGCCCGCCCGTCCCCGCAGCGCCGGTACCGTTGTTCAGCGCCGCAAGAGCCACGCTGGCCGCACCGGTGCCATGCCAGGGGCAGGGGTTGCCCCCAGTGCACGCGGCAGGATTGGGGCCGCCCGCATTGTCGTCAAGATCCACAAAATCGTACTGAAGGGGAGTGGTGGGGAAGTCGGCGCTTAGGCTGTTGCCTGCGCCGTCCAGCCAGAAGCCGCCGTCCAAGATGGCGATGAGGGTTCTGCGTGGCACGCCCCTGGCGGCCACGAACTGCCAGGCCCGCACCACGTTGGCCCGGCTGCCGGTGTCGCCGAACTCGGCCCAGGCAAAGGCGTTGTTGCCGCTCCCCTCGTTGGTGCCCAGCAGCACGGTATCGCCCGGTGCGTCGCCCTGCCCCACGAAGTTCGCGCTCGCGCCCTGTCCACTGGCCAGGGTGCGGGCTACCAGGGCCAGCAGTTTGGCTCCGCCGTCGCTGGAAATTTTGAAGGTGCCGCCCAAACCGGCTTTTTCAGCATCGGCCTTGAAGGTGGCAACGTCCAGCTTGCTGGGGTCTATCTTGACCAGGTACTCGGTGGGCGTGGTGAACTTGGACTCGAGGGTGATGCCCGAACCGGGCGGGGGCGCAGGTACGGCGTTGTTGGCCAGCACCACCCCGCCGTAGCGGTTCAGGAAGTTCTGAAGCTCGCTCTGGTTTTTGGGGGAGAGGATTACCTCGTTGAGAACGAAGGTAGCTTTGTTGCCCTGCTCATCCGCCACCGCAGCCAGCGGGCGCGGCCCCTGGGGGCCGTCGGGGAGGCTGGCGGGCTCGGGCTGCACGGTGGGGTCTACGGTGTAGTTGAAGGTTACGTTTGGGGGGCTGTTGCGCCCACAAGCGGCCAACAAAGCCAGTAACAGAATCCAGACCAGATGCTTCATGTATGCTCCTTTCGGTTAGCGTAGGCCCTCTGTGGGCTGTGTGAGCTGGGCCTCGAGCCAGGCCACCAGTTCCAGGGGGCTCTCGAACTCGAGCACCTCCCCCGCCCGCTCGAGGCGGGCCTGCCAGGGGTGGGTTTCGTCCGGCGACTGCACGATGAGCCGGTATTCGCGTTTGCTTTCGTCTTCATCCACGCCTCACCTCCTTGTGTGGGCCACCTTAGCAAGGGGGGCGTGGCAAGGGCGTGGCAAGACTCAACCTTGTTACAAAGGCTCAAGAGCGCTTATTAGGGTTTATGTTCTGACCAACAAAAGGTATCCTTGCGAACCGTTTCTAGGAGACTTCGCCAATCTCTACCAGAGGTTCACCCGCCGCAAACAGCTTCAGGGCACGCTCGAATACCTTCGATAGCACATCTTTCGGGTTCGCGTTGGAAGTGTTACCCAGCGTAATCCACAGCACCTGTGGAGGTGGCCCGTGCAGTTCCAAAAAACCAACAAAATTGCTGTCTTTGGTTATCACAATGGCTTTGGCGGCGCGTGCCGCCTCGAAGATTGCCTTATCCGTAGGGTCGCGGTAGCCGAGCCGCTGCACGAAATAGGCCTCCACACCAAACGTTGCCGCAAGCCAGGGAGCCAGCGCAGGGGGAAGCTGGGCATCTATCCAGAAGGTCATGCGGCCAGTACAGGATGGTCTAGCCTGCGCGAGGCAAAAAGGAGGGCTGCGGTAATGTCCTCAGGCTCTAGGTCGGGTAACTCTTCGAGTACCTGTTCCCTGGTGAGGCCGGCGGCTAGCAGATCCAGAACGTCTGTTACGCGAATGCGCATGCCCCGGATGCAAGGACGACCCCCGCACTGCTCAGGGTTGATGGTAATCCGACTTAGAAACGCCGAAGCACCCTTGTTCACGCGCTTATTCTACGCCATGTGGTCTCCAACAGCGGCTGTAGTGGTTCTGAGGTAATCATATGGGAGGATGGGGAAGGGCGTTGTGTGGAAGGCATTCTTCAGGGCTGTCCTCGGTTCCGGCATCACGTTACTGCGTTTCTGCAGAACTGCTACATCTCCCCCAATGAAAGCTTTAGCGTTTGAGCACCCAATCGCGCAAATGCCTCCTGTAGCTCCGGATACCCCTCGAGGCTTTCCGTCAACCGCTCGAGCTCCGTCTGCAATCGTTGCGCGGTCTCGGAGGCTTTTTCCGTCTGCTGGGTGTGCTGGTAAGCTTGAATCAGAACCCGGTACAAATCCAGCGCCTCCACCCGCGCCACACCGGGCTCGGCCAGCAGATGGGCGGCATGGGAGAGGCTTTCGTGCAGGGGCTGGCTCAGGGCCAGCCGGGCCTCGAGTTCCACCGCCAGCAGGCGCACGCCGAAAGCGGGTAGGGCATCGCGCTTTGCTACTGCCGAAAGTGCCTGTTGGGGCTGTCCCAGCCGGAGCCAGGCCCAGCCCAGCAGCCATTCAATGCGGTTCTGGTCGTTATGGTCGGCCAGCTTGCGGTTCATCCAGGCCTCCAGGCGGCGCTGAGCGGCATCGGCGCGGCCCTCCAGTAGCTCGCAGCGGGCAAGCTGGGCCTCGAGCCAGGGCACCAGCTCGCCCTGGTTGGCGGCCTCGATCTGGGTGCGGGCTTGCTCGAGCAGGGGCCGGGCGGCTTCGGGATTGCCCAGGTCCAGGTAGTGCTCTGCCAGGGCCAGGCGGCGGCGGGCCAGCAGGGGAGCCATCCCAAAGCGCTCGGCAATCTCCAGGGCTGCCCGGACGCTGGCCAGGGCCTTGCCCAGTTCACCCGTAGCCCGGTAGACCACCCCCAGGTTGTTGAGGAAAATGCCCTCCAGCCGGGGGTCTTGTGGCTCGCGGGCTAGGCTCAGGCCGCGCTCCAGATGAGGCAAGGCCGCCGCTAGTTGCCCAGACTCAAACTGGAACTTGAACAGGTTGAGCAGAATATTGCGTTCCAGAATCCTTTCCTTCAACTCCTGGGCCTCGGCGCGAGTCTGCTCGAGGGCCCCAATGGCCCCGGCGGTATCGCCCCTCAATCCCATCAGCAGCCCCTGGCGTGAGCGGGCCTCCACCTGCCCCACCTGGTAACCCGCCTGCCGGTAGTGCTCCAGCGCGGCCTGGGTATGCCTCTCGGCTTTGTCCAGATCCCCACGCTGTAGAGCGCAGTTGCACAGCGCTGTGTGGAGCTTGCCGCGCTGCACGAGTGCCGACGGGTCAGCTTGCGGGGAAAGGGGCGCTTGTAGGGCGGCCTCGAGGCGGGGCTCGGCCTCGGCCAGTCGGCCCTGGGCGATCAGGGCCAGTCCGGCCAAGTGTTGGGCCTGCGTATGGAGATGGTTTGAAAGGCGAGGCTGCTCCAACACCCCCTCGGCCTCCGCTAAAGCCTCCCGGTAGCGCCCGCAGAGCAGGTGATGCTCGGCCCAGCCCAACCGGGCCTCGGCCTGCAAGGGGGCCTCTTGCAGTTCGTCGGCCAGGTGCTGCATGGCCTCAAGGGCCTCGGCCCAGGGGGTGCGTTCGTCCAGGGTTTGCCAGAGCCGGGCCCGTTCGCGCTGGATCTCGAAGGCCACCCGGCCCTCTGCGCCGTCGGACAGGGCTTTCTGGTACTGTTCCAGGGCCTCGGTGTGGGCATAGACCCGTACTGCTGCCTCGGCGGCCCGGATGCGCCAGGGGATGGCCTCTTTAGGCTTTCCACCTTCCTCCCAGTGCTCGGCAATGTGGGCCGGGCTGCCGCCATGCCGCTCCAGGCTCTGGGCCAGTTTGCGGTGCAGGAGTTGCCGGCGCTCCGGGCTCAGGCCCTCCCGAACCGAGCGCCGCAACAGATCGTGGCTGAAGGCGTAGCCCTGGCCCCAGGGGCGCAGAAGGTCGGCGGCCAGGGCTTGCTCGAGAGCCTCCAGGCTTTCCCACTCCGAAAGGGCGGTAGCCCCCCTCAGCGCCTCCAGCCCGAAGCCATCGCCGGCCAGGCTGGCGGCCTCCAGGAGCCGCCGGGGTGCAGCGCCCAGGTGCTCCAAACGGCGCCACACCACCTCGCGCACCGAGGCCGGCAGGGGCAGCTCGCGGTAGTCGGTGGTCTCCTGGTCGTAGGGGGTGCGCCAGCCCTCCGGGCCCGTTTGCAACGCCCCCGACTCAAAGAGCGACTTGAGGGTCTCGAGCACAAACAGCGGGTTGCCCCCGGTGGCCCCGTACAGGCGCTGGGTGAAGCGGATGGCCCCCGAGGCGCCCGATAGGGCCCGCACCAGCCGCAGGAGGTCGGTCTCGGAGAGTGGCTTCAGTTCAATCAGAACGGCCTGGCCTTGAAGGGCCTGTTGCCGGAGGGTCTCCTGGACCAGGGGGTTCAGCTCTTCCGGGCGGAAGGCCACCAGCGGGCGCAGCACCCCCTCGGGCAGCAGCCGGGACATGGCGTAGGCGGCCACCTCATTGCTGGCGGCATCCTGCACGAACTGCAAGTCGTCGGTGATGATGCTTCTCACCCCCTGCTGCCCTAGGGCCCGGATTACCTCGGTGATGGCCTCCAAAAGCCGCAGCTTGCCCTCTGCGGTGGTGATGGCGGGCGGCGGCTCGTCCGAGAGCTCGGGCACCAGTCGGGCCAGCTCCCGCCGCACCCAGGGCGGGAGCGGCAGGTCTGGAAACTGGGCCAGCGACTGCCGGATGGCCCGACTGTAAAAGGCATAGGGGATGCCGCTATCGGAGGGCTGGGCCTGCAATAGAAAAAAGGGGCCCTGGTGTCGGGCAAACTCGAGCAGCAACCGACTTTTCCCCACCCCCGGCGGCCCCGCCAGGTAG
>CAZIXH010000145.1:0-3388 GCA_964543055.1 uncultured bacterium | reverse complement strand
GAGAAGGAGCCCTGGGCCTTGACCACCAGCACATAGGCCAGCAGCCCTTTGAGAATGGCCGGCATTCCGTTGAGGGTGTCGGATAGGAGGCGAAGGGTCGGGTTGAGTTTATTGTCGGGGTACTCGGCCAGCAAGATGCCTGCTCCGATTCCGAAGGGGGTTGCCATTAGCAAACCCACCCCGGTGATGACGAGAGTACCAACAATGGCCGGGGCCATACCCCCGCCCAGCTCGCCCGGAGGCTTGGGGCCTTTGGTAAAAAAGTCCCAGTTGAGCGAGGAGAAGCCGTTCACCAGGGCATAGCCCAGCACCAGCGTAAGCGGCAATGCGGCCAGGATGGTTCCAGCGATGACCACGATGAGAATCAGACGGTCGCGGGTGTAGCGTGCTTGAAGGTTGCGCATGGATACTCCTCTAAGCCCGTTGGCCCCCCACTTTTAGCTTGTTGAGCAGGTAGCTGGCAGCGGCATTGACGATAAACGCAATCAGGAACAGGTAAAAACCAACCCCAATAATGGCTGAGTAGTGCAAATCTTCCACGGCTTCTTTGAGCTCGAGGGCAATCACGGCGGGCATGGTGGAGGCGGGGCCGAAGAGGGTATAGGGCAGAATGTTACCGTTCCCGATTACCATGGCTACCGCCATCGTTTCACCCAACGCGCGGCCCAGGGCCAGCATGGCCCCGGCGAATATGCCACCTCGAGCGTAGGGCAGGATGACCATTTGCATCACTTCCCACCGGGTAGCCCCGAGGGCATACGCCCCTTCCCGCTGGGCTGCAGGTACAAGGTTGATGGCATCACGCGAAAGCGCAGCGGTGAAGGGGATTACCATGCTGGACAGAATCACAATGCCGGTAAACATTCCATAACCCGCTGGGTTACCCAGATAGCGAGACAACCAAGGAGCATTTTCGGCAGCCCACATAAAAACCGGCAGGTATAAAACTTCTCGTAAAAATGGTGCCAGTACAAAGATTCCCCAGATTCCATAAACGACACTGGGTACCGCAGCCATGAGATCGACAAGGTAATTGATGAAACCAGCTAGCCAGCGCGGCGCGTACTCTGCGGTAAAAATCGCCGCAGCCAGGGCCACAGGAACCGAGAGAACCAGCGCAGAGAAACTGGTAATCAGGGTTCCTACAACGTAAGGCCAGATGCCAAACTCGAGTTTCAGCGCCGGGTCCCAGGTGGTTCCAGTCAGGAAACCAAAAAAACCTTCTTTGTTGATGGTCTGCGACCCGCCCAGATAGAGGTAGTAGCCCAGCCCCAGGGTCAGGGCCACGATGCTCAAGGCCAGGGCCAAAACGATAGCCAGAAAAATGCGGTCACCCAGCACTCTATAAATAGCCGAGGGCTGGCGTTTGATAACAGAAGGTTGTACCGGGGCCTGTTGCATGCGCACGCCTTTAGTTTACAAAAGAGGTGGGAGCCCACCACTCCCACCTCCCAATCATGCTTACTGGCCTACAATCTCCTTGCCGATGGGCTTGCCCTGGTAGGTAATGCGCGAGATCATGGCCAGCGCACGGGCCTGGGCAGCATCGGTGATGCGGGCATAGGTAAGTGGCTCGTTGAACTTTTGCGCATCTGTAACAATCCACTTCAGCAGTTGCACAAAGGCGCGGGCTTCAGCCTCGCTCTTGAAGGCTTTGTTCTTGTCCAGTTGTTCGTAAACCAGCAAGTAGGCAAAGCTGGATACAGGGTATCCGTCGGGAGCTTGGGTGTTGGTCAAGGAAACACGGGCATCGCCGGGCAATACCACATTAGCAGCAGCAGTAATGGCTGGCAGTTCGGCCACCATGAACTTGCCTGCGCGGTTCTGAACTGCACCAAACTGAATGCGGTTCTGCACCGCGTAAGTTACTTCGTTATAACCGATAGCGCCTGGGGTGTTGCGCACCACGCCAGCGACGCCCTCGTTGCCGCGACCCCCCACTTTGTTAGGCGCGAGCCAGTTGACGCTGTTTCCCCGGCCCACTTTCTGAGCCCATTCTGGCGAGACCTTGGTCAGGTAGTCGGTCCAGACAAAGGTCGTACCCGAGCCGTCGGAACGGTGTACTACAGTGATGGGCAGAGGGGGGAGCCGCACACCTTCATTGAGCTTGGCAATGGCCGGGTCGTTCCAGGTTTTGATGTTGCCCAGGAAGATGTCGGCCAGCACTTCGCCGGTGAAGTTAAGGCGCTGGGTTACGCCGGGCAGGTTGTATGTAGGCACTACCGCCCCCAGCACGAACGGGATGTTGAGTGCGGGCGAGCCTGTGTTCCTGCGAATCTCGGTCATTTGCTGATCGCTAAAAGGGTTATCGGAGACGCCAAAGTGTACGGTTTGCTCGATAAACTGACGCTGACCCCCACCCGACCCGATGGACTGGTAGTTGACGCGCACCTGGTTGTTGGTCACCTTCAGGTACTCATCGAAATACTTGGACAGTACCGGAAACGGGAAGGTCGCCCCAGCGCCGGTCAGGTTCACCTGCGCCAGACCAGCGCTGGCAAGGCCCAGCAGGGCCATAGTTGTAATGAGTATTTTTTTCATCAAAAGCCTCCTGTAGCGATTTGTGGTACACACCTGCACCACCTACGGCTCATAGCTTGTCAGCCCTGTGTCAGAAGAATGTCAGGAAGACGGCAAAAAACTCATGATGAACGAAAGTTTTGGCTTGCGGACTATCCGCACTACTTTCATCTATGGTTAAACCAGTGAGGCCCTCTTCCAACCTTTACAGTATTGGGCGAAGTGTCCAACCATCCGACGAGTTTGAGGGGTAAACCCCTTCTTTGGACGTGCTCAACCCGCTGGTATGCTACTAACGATGCGATGGAGTGGGGCCATTTTAGCCGGGGGACTGTCCCGTCGGTTTGGGCAAGACAAAGCCCTGTATGTATACAGAGGAAAGCCCCTGATAGCCTGGGTCATGGACTCACTGGCCGAGGCTTCGGAGTGCTTTGTGGTTTCCAATCGCGCCTACCCTGGGCTGGGAACGGTCTATCCCGACCGGATGCGGGGTGGCGATACCTTTTCGGGGCTGCATTCGGCCCTGGTACATGCCAAGCAGGACTGGGTGGCCGTGGCCGCCTGTGACCAACCCTTTCTGAGCCGGGACTTCTGGCGGTTTATGCTGGGTTGGATTAAACCTGATATCCAGGCCGTGGTGGCTGCTTCGCAGGGTTTTTTTGAACCCCTGGGAGGGCTTTACCACAGATCCCTCGAGGGTGAGGTTTTACGCAGGCTCGAGGCCGGGGAGCTCAAGATGCAGGCGCTTTTACATAGCATTCCCCATGTAGCGCTGGACAAGACCGAACTCGAAGATCGTTTCGGGCCTTATCTGTTTATCAACGCCAACCACCCAAAAGACTTGCCTTGATGAGATACGAGGCCATAA
>CAZIXH010000144.1:0-7068 GCA_964543055.1 uncultured bacterium | reverse complement strand
TTGCTGGAGATCGCTGGCCTGGCCGGTAAGAAAGAAGCCCCCAAGCCCCAGGTCACCTTCAAGGAAGGCGACGTGGTGCGGGTGGCCTCCGGTCCCTTTGCCGACTTTACCGGCGTGGTGGGCGAGGTCAACCTCGAGCGCCAGAAGGTCAAGGTGCTGGTATCCATCTTCGGACGCGAAACCCCGGTGGAACTGGAGTTTTCGCAGGTAGTTCGCGCATAGCGCGAGCGCCAATAGCCAATGGCTGATTGCTGATAGCGAAACCCCGTAGCCTCTGGCTATTTGCTATCAGCTATGAGCAAGCGCGAAAGCGCCAAGGCGATAACACCACGAAGTTCGTGGGAGCCGATCCCCGCAGAACGCGGGTCACGAAAAAGGAGGAAGTACCAATGAAAAAAGTGGCTGCTATGGTCAAACTGCAGCTTCCGGCGGGCAAGGCGACACCTGCGCCCCCGGTAGGCCCGGCCCTGGGTCAACACGGGGCCAACATCATGGAGTTCGTGAAACAGTTCAACGCGGCCAGCGCCAACATGGGCGACGCTATTGTGCCTGTTGAAATCACCATCTATTCCGACCGCTCCTTCACCTTCATCACCAAAACCCCTCCGGCCTCCTACCTGATTCGCAAGGCTGCCGGCATCGAGAAGGGTTCGGGGAAGACTGGGCGTGAAAAGGTGGGCAAACTTACCTGGGAGCAGTGCCTCCAGATCGCCAAGCAGAAAATGGCCGATATGAACGCCAACGATGTGGAAGCTGCGGCCCGCCAGATTGCGGGTTCAGCCCGCGCAATGGGTGTGGAAGTGACGGGGGTGCCCCATGCCTAAGCACGGAAAGCGGTATCGTGCCCTGTTGGAAAAGGTAGACCTGAACAAGGTGTACTCGGTTGAAGAGGCCGCCGCCCTGATTCCCCAGATCAGGAGCGCCAAGTTCGACGAGACCGTCGAGGTGCACGTCAAGCTGGGCATTGACGCCAAGAAGTCTGACCAGAACGTACGCTCTACCGTGGCCCTGCCCCACGGGACGGGCCGTAGCGTGCGGGTGCTGGCCATTGCCAAAGGGGACAAGATTGCCGAAGCCCGTGACGCGGGGGCCGATATCGCTGCGGGCGAAGAAATCATCCAGGAAATCCTGGATGGGCGCTCTGACTTCGATGCGGTGGTCGCCACCCCCGACGTGATGGGAGCTGTGGGCTCCAAGCTGGGCCGGATTCTGGGCCCCAAGGGCATGTTGCCCAACCCCAAAGCCGGTACGGTTGGCCCCAACATAGGCGACATGGTGCGGGAGATTAAGGCAGGCCGAATCGAGTTCCGCAACGACAAAACCGGCGTGGTACACGGCCCCGTGGGCAAGGCCAGCTTCGCCCCGGAGAAAATCGCCGAGAACGTGCGGGCCTTCATCAAGGCGGTGGAGAGCGCCAAACCCGACAGCGCCAAGGGCACCTACCTGCGCTCGGTCTACCTCTCCACCACCATGGGGCCCAGCATCAAGATAAGCACCAGCGCTGCTCAACAGGCTTAGAGTTCCCTGTGCCCAAAGGCTCCCTGAAAGGGGAGCTTTTTTTCCTGTAGGACTTTGAGCCTCATCTTGACCGATTTATAGTTAAGGGGCGGATTACTGCCTTGTTATAAGCGAGTCTATTTGAAGCCATGAAGCCTACAAGCCCAATGAACTCCCGTCAAGCACGTCCCAGTAGCGCCTGATGACTCCCATCCGTGCCCTGACCTTGAGCCTCGTGGTAGCGGGGGTGGTGTTTGGCCTGAAGTGGCTGGCTTATGCGCTGACCGGCTCGGTAGCCCTTTATTCCGATGCGCTCGAGTCGGTTGTCAACATCGTGGCAGCAGGAGTTGCCCTGATTGCGGTGTTGGTTTCGCGTCGGCCCGCCGACAGCAATCATCCCTACGGACACACCAAGGCTGAATACTTTTCAGCGGTACTGGAGGGGGTCTTGATTGTGCTGGCAGCCCTGGCGATAGTGCGCGAAGCCTGGCCCAAACTAATCACGCCGGAACCCATTGCCCAGCTGGGCACGGGAATGTTGGTTTCGCTGGGGGCTTCAGGGCTCAATGCCCTCCTGGGCTGGTTCTTGATCCGAAGTGGGCGCAAAGCGCGTTCGCCCGCCGTTGTGGCCGATGGGCAGCACATTCTGACCGATGTTTTGACTTCGGTGGGGGTACTGATAGGAATTGGGCTGGCCTGGCTGAGCGGCTGGTGGGTGCTCGACCCGTTGCTGGCGATTGCGGTGGCTATCAACATCTTGTGGGTGGGTTGGCGCCTGGTGCGGGATTCTGTGGGCGGTCTGATGGACGAGTCCATTCCTGAGCTAGAGCTGGCCGATATCCGCAACGCCCTCAACTATGCCCTGGTTGGCCTGGCTTCCGAAGGTAAGGTCCTCGAGGTCCACGACCTTCGAACCCGCCGGGCAGGGCCTCGCACCTTTGTAGAGTTTCATTTAGTGGTGCCGGGAAGCACCTCGGTGGAGCAGGCCCATCAGATTTGCGACCGCCTCGAGAATGCCCTGAAAGCGCAGATAGACGGGGTTCATACCACTATCCACGTCGAGCCTGACCACAAAGCCAAGCATTCAACCTTCAGAATCGGTTAGGAAAGTGCTTCTCTTTCTACACCCGCCCCACTGATGTCCCCTCCGTGACTGCAAAAGGCCTATTTATTGCATGGGGCCGCAGGCGACGAAGCAATCCAGGTGGTCACCAACTCCACAGGCGGGCGGGGCAATTTGGGATGGCTTCCCCTTCAGCTTGACCTCGAGGTCACCAGGACGGCTCGACTGCGGTATTTTGCTGGGGCAGCCGCCGACGTTTCGGGAAACTCGGCAGTGCTAGGGCATGCTCTTCGTGCAGTTCCCATGATGGCTTTCCGAACGACGCACTAGCAGAGTGCCTACTCTCCAAGTCCCTTTTTGCCCAACCCACGCGAGGATTTGGGTTGCTTGATCTTGCTGTCATTCAGCCCAAATCCCAGCGTTCCAAACACATGGCCGGTGGTGGGCTCAATCAGGTTGCGGTGGTCGCGGTAGAGGCGGGGGGTCTTCCAGAGGTAAAACAGGGCTTTCCAGTGGGGCAGCTCGTTGTAGCGCTCGGGCCAGAGTTCCTTGATTTTTTGCGCCACCAAATGGGCGTATTTAGGGGAGAGCGCCGGAAATACATGGTGTTCGATATGGTAGCCAAAGCCCAGGGTGAGCCACTCGAGCCACCGCGGGTTGCGCACGGTCAGGCTGTTCATCAACGGATCGTTGGTCTCGGTAATGGGGTTGAGCAGGTGGTTGGTAGCAATGAAGCTCATGGCGATGAAGTTGGCAAGGAGCCAGGGAATCACAAACACAAACAAGAAGTTGAGGGGCCCCACCATGAAGAGCACCACAAGCCAGACCAGCACCGGCAATACCGCCTGAAACACTACGATGGGGCGCTCGGCGGGCTTGAAGTCGGGCAAAAAGCGCCGGAACATCATGTGGGCGTGTAAGGTAAACCAGAACGTAAAGGAAAAAAACAGGAAGAAGCTACGCAATGCAGGCACCTGTCGGAACATCCATTTCACAAAAGGCTTCTGGATCGCTGACTCCAGGGCCCCCATGGCGTCGGGGTCGTCTTCGGGGTGTTGGGTGTGGCCGTGATGCTCAACATTGTGCCACTTGCGCCATAGTCTGGCCCCCACCATCAGCGGTAAAAACGCGATGGTTCCCATGACCGAGCGCACAATGGGGTTCTTGGTCACGGCGCCATGCAAAATCTCATGCGCTAGAAACCCCAGGCCAATAAACGAGTATCCAACGCCCAACGACAACAGCAGTTTGAGCAAAAAGTATGGGGTTGCCACAATGCCCCACACGGACACACCGAACAGGGCCAGAAATACCGGCAGATAAGCCAGCCGGGCCGGAACAGGCTCAAAAAAGTGGCGCGGCAGTCGGGCTTTTAGGGCTTTGGTGTACTCGCGTAGATGCTGTTCTTCAGTCATAGGGGCTCCTCACTGATTAGGGTAGGAATGGGGGCAGTATACGACAAACCAATCCCCGGGTTTTCAATACGCTGTTTGAACGCCGTATAAAAAAAGCCCCCCAGTTGTTGGGGGACTTTGGCTTGCGGAACTGTTACGCCACTTTCACATTCTTGGCTTGGGGGCCCTTGCCATTCTTGCCGGGTTCGATCTCGAACTCTACGCGATCTCCCTCGTTGAGGCTCTTGAAGCCCTGACCCTGGATGGCGGTGAAGTGTACAAACACATCGGGGCCACCTTCCTGGGCAATGAAACCGTAACCTTTTTCCGCGTTGAACCACTTGACAGTACCTTTGTTCATTTACTACTCCTAATGTCCTACTGAAACCTGCTGGTTTTAGGGGGACACTGAAGGCTAGCATACCCCTGGAGGAAAAGTCAATGCTCGCTGAACGTCCGCACACGTCTTTACCCACCGGCTTCCGCACACGGCCTCATATGGCACTTCCAGGATTCGCGCAGCTCAAAAGTATTCCTCGACTCGCTCAATGGTTTGACTATCCTGACGGTAGGTGAAACGCATCTTTGGTTTACTGCCCTGCAATACCTGGGGCAGCCAGTAGGGGACATCGGCCCACATCTGAGGCAGGGGGAGTTCGTCCAGGCCGAACCATTGGGGCCGGATTTCGCTGGATTCCTGGGGCTCGCCCTCCCAGAACTCGAGGCGGAACACGTGTACGGTGCGGTTCCAATCTGGACAAGCCGGAAACAAAAACTCCAGTTGGGCCGCATACCAGAGGTTGTGTGGTTTGGCCAGCAAGCCCGACTCTTCCTGTAGCTCACGTACGGCAGCCAAAGTCAGGGTCTCGCCGGCCTCGAGCTTTCCACCAAAACCCCCGTACTTGCCTGCCCCAAAACCCGTCTTTTTGAAGCCCAGCAAGATACGGTGCTGGGGCCGATCCAGCGGCAGCACCAGCACGTTAACCTGCATCATTCCCTCGCAGCGTGACGCTTGCGCAACAAGGCATGAAACGTTTTCATGGCCCCCAGCGCATTGGGAAAGCCCACAAACAGCGCCGACTGGATAATGGTCTCGCGCACTTCTTGCTCGGTGGCGCCGTTGCGCAGGGCCCCTTCCAGGTGGGTAGCGATTTCCTTAGGAGCCCCCAGGGCAATCAGGCTGGTAATGGCCAGCAGTTCACGGGTCTTGAGGTCAAGGCCGGGGCGGGCCAGCACCTCTTCATAAGCGAAATCGCGGATGTAAGCGTAGAGATCGGGGTCAACTTCGGTAAGGGTTTGCTCGATAGCTTCCAGGTTATCGCCCCAAATGGCTTTGCGAACGCTCATGTAGGCCAGTCTGTGGGCTCGAGGGGTTAGCGTCAAGGGTCTTACAGCCAGTCCACCCGACCAGTGGCATACTCTACCACCCAGGCCAGGTCACCAATCGCATTGGGGTTTTGCTTGTAGGGGTCGAACAGCACCGGTCGAACCCCGGCGGCCAGGGCACCTTTGACGTCGTCCTCGGAGTCGCCGATATGAATGGCCTGGTGGGGTTCAGTCTCTAGCTTACTCAGCACAATCTGGAAAAAGCGCGGGTCGGGCTTGGCTACCCCTTCCAGCGCCGAAACCCCGATGTAGTCAAAAAAATCTGCCAGCCCTGTGGCCTGCAAGACCCCCGGTAGGGTCCAGTCCCAGTTGGATACCACCCCCAGCTTGAATCCCCCGCCCTTCAAGGTAGCCAGTACCTCTTTGGCTCCGGGTGTAAGGGGCCACACGTGCGGGCTTTGCCAGTTCTCCTTCAGATAATCGGCCACCTCATCGGCATAAGCCCCCAGTCCGATGCCGTTCATGACCTCCCAGTGAAAAGCCCGCCAAAACGATAGGGCTGTCGCCTCGTCGGTAGCGTTCATGTGGTGTTCTGAATAGTGCTCGTAGGCATCTCGAATGGCCTGGGGCAGCCGAGCCAGATCGGCTTTTTGGGCGATGCCTTTGGCTTCCAGAATCGGCCATAGCCAGAATTTGGGATGCCCCAGAATAATACATCGTCGTATTATTTCCTTTACACCAGATACCTCTTGGCGAACTTTTGCCGGGCATCCTGCAGCGTGAACTGCCAGCGCACCGTGACCCGACGTCGGTTACGCTCAGCTACCCAGGCCCGCACCTCCCGCTCTAAAGCTTCTTGGGTTCCTATCCGGCGCTGCAAGCACTGCCGGGAAAGGGCCGATAGCTCAATTTCCACCATGTTCAGCCAACTAGCCCTGGGAGGGGTGTAGTTCCACTCCCACCGCTCCATCAGGGCGAAGGCCTGCGCTGCGGGCAGATGGGCGTAGAAAGAGGCGGGGCTGTGGGTGGAAAGATTATCCTGCACCAGACGGATTCGCCGGGCTTGGGGGAACTGCTCCTGCAGGTACTGCATGAACCGGGTGTACTCCCGGCCGCTTCGTCGGGCATAGACCTGAACCCAGCGCCGCCCGGTAGCCGGCTCAAAAGCCATGAACAGACTACAACTGCCGTTCTTCTGGTAGGCGTAGTGCTGCCGTTTAGGCTGCCCTGGTTCCATCGGGAGGGGGGTCAAGACCTCGCCGATCAGGAAGCAGGGGCGTTCGTCAAAGCAGACCAGGGGATAGGCCGGGTCATAGGGGAGGGCGTACAGGTGCAACAGGTGCTCCATCCGGGCCAGGAAGCCCCCGTCCAGCTTGCCTAGACACCAGCTTCTGAGCTGATGGGGTTGGAGTTGGTTTTTTTGAGGATGCGTCCTACCGTATCAAAGTGGATACCCTCCACCCAGCCCAACTCCACCACCCGATCGGCCAGCAGCCGCAAGCTCCAGCGGCCATACCCCTCTGGCGGGTCGCTGCAGGCCAGGGCGGTGATCTTGGCCCGAAGAACCCCGTCAAAGTGGGGTTTGCGCCCTGAGCGAGGCTGGTCGTAGATGCACTGGAGGCGTTCTTGCTGAAAACGCCGCCGCAGGTTGACCAGGGTGGTGCGGCTAAGGCCTACTTGCTGACCGATCTCCCGATCCTTCAGACCCTGATGGGCCAGCAGCAGGGCCTGGGCCCGTTTGTAGACCCGTACCTCCACGGTACCCTTCTTGCACAGGTGCAGCAGGCT
>CAZIXH010000143.1:0-7595 GCA_964543055.1 uncultured bacterium | reverse complement strand
CACACATGAACCTTACCCCGAGTGCAACCAGCTCAGAAGAAACCCCGGCAGGCGAGCCGGGGAGGTTCAATCCTCACGCGGGCTTTCGCCCGAGTGCAACAGCCCCATTTTAGCGTGAGTGCTGGACGGGGGTGAAGGGGGGTTTTGCGCGAACCCCCCCAAAAAGGGTTCCGACGCAGGGTGCCGGAGGGTGGGGGGAAAACGGGTTTTCAATGTCCCCTAGCCGATTTCTCGGCTTGCGCGAACCCCCCTGGGTTTTGGCACTTGCTTGGGGTTCGCGCTAAGCAAGTGCCCGGTGGCTCAAACCACCAAGGGGTCGTCAAAATCGGTGTACCTGTCCTGGCCGTGGACTCGCAGGCAGCGGTCTCGGCCACCCACCAGGGTGTAGATTCGCAGGCTGTCTTTGTCCGGCGCGATGATTTTCAAAAGTTTGGCCTCCATTTCCTCGAGCTGCGCCCGCGTAACCCGGCATTCAAACACCGACATTTGCACCCGTTGACCAAAGTTTTTGCAGACCTTGGCCACCCTCGCGAGCCGCGACTGGCCATCTTCCGAGGTAACGTTTACGTCGTAGGTGACCAATATATCCAGCCGCTCCATAACTATCTCCCTACAAACGACGGGTATTCAGGCAGGTCGCCGCGCAGGTAACGGGCTAGCAGGCGGGCTTGGATGTGGGGCAGCAGCCCCACCGGCACCGGCTCCCTAAACAATGGGTGCTGGACGGTTTCTTGCCGCCGGGTCTGGAAGGCTACAATCACCTCCTTGCGCCCTTCCTCGGTTAGCAATACCGCTCCGCCGGGCCGCTCCTCGAAGTGTTTGGGGGTCAGTTGCTTGCGGTTCAGCAGTGCCAGCACCAGTCGGTCGGCCCACCAGGCCCGAAATTCTTCCATCAAATCCAGCGCCAGGGCATTTCGCCCCGGTCGAAGGGCATGTAAAAATCCCACCTGCGGATCTAGGCCCACACCCTCCAGCGCTGCCGTGCACTGGGTGGTGAGTAGCGCGTACACAAAGCCCAGTAAAGCATTAACCGGATCACGTGGGGGGCGTTTGCTGCGCCCATCGAAGCGAAACTCGCCCGAGAGCAGCAGGTCGCCAAACGCAGCAAAATAGCTGCTGGCGGCATTGCCTTCCAGGCCCCTCACCTCGTCTAAGCTGCGGGCCTGGGGAACCAGGCGGAGGGCGTTCTCGTGCTCATATAGGGCTAGATTCAAAGCCTCGGTCTCGCCACGTTCGCGCACAGCACGTTGCAATATCCCTCGGCTATTCTTGAGCTTGGACTCCACAAAGCGCTGAGCCAGGTAGAGCGAACCAGAGGTGGATTCTAGAGCCTGGTGTTGGGCTCGGCGCAAAAGCACATTACCCGCGATGGGGCCGCTCAGGCGCCCTTGGAAGCGCCCATTCTCGCTAAACCAGGCCAACTCGATACCATCTTGTGCACAACGGTGCAGCAAAAACGGCGAGAGCAGCACGTTCCCAAACAGCGACAAGCCCCCCAGGTGGTGCAGGGGGATTTGCCGCAGCAGCAATTTCTCCTGCTCGATACGGAGGGTATCGCCCTCGAGGCGCAGGTACACCCCCTGGGTCTGGATGTAGAGTGTGTTGAGCAACTGGGTGGTCATGCAGGGCCCTCTTCCGATGAACGCAACGCCGCCAGCGCTGCCGGAATCTGGGGCATACAGGTATCAATGAGCGAACAGTTCGGGCATCGGGCATCGGCTACCGGTGGGGGCAGTTGGTGCTGCCGAAGCAGCAACCGCACGGCCCTCACTACAGAGAGTGTTTCTGCCCTTAGCTCCAGTGTGAATGCCACCTCACGACGCTTGCGGCTGGCCTTATAAAACATGGCCCCCTCAGGTACGGGCATCCCAAACATTTCCTCGAGGCATAGGGCTTGGGCACACAGCTGTATCTCGTCGGCGCGTTTGGCCCAGCGGCTCCCCACCTTGTGCTCTACCGGGTAGGGCACCCCATTCACAAACTCCACCACGTCGGCACGGCCCACCAAACCCAGCCGCTCCGACCATAGCGGCAGTGCCTGCTCCACCCGCACCCCTTCGCGTAACATGCCCTCGGGGATGTCCACGACTTCGTGCGCTCGCTGGCCCCGCAGGGTGAAGAGGTTCTCACTCCAGACCTGCTCCACATGGATCAGGGCGCACTGGCGGGGGCAGTAGACGTAGTGTTGCAGGGCCGAGAGGGGGATGGGGTCGTCCACAGTTAGACCAGACGGGTGAAGGTGATGCCTTCTGGAAGGTTATCGAGGTCAACTGTCATCTTGCTCTCGTAGTCGGAAAACTCTCGCGCCAATCCCACCGAGGGAATCTTGATGCGGTCAAGCAGTTTGTGAGCAGGAGCATTGCCCAGGGGAGAGCTATGAGAGAACACGAAAAGCCCGCGACAAGCGGTGTAACCTCGGCTGGCCGAGCGATCCAGATCCCACATCTGCTCGAGGGCTTTCCAAAGCACTTCCAAGTCTTCTTTATTGAAGCCGGTATCCTCGGCAAAAGCGGGCACATAAAAGCCCTTTGCCACGTACAAACCATAAGGAATATAGGCTTTTCGCCCCATGGTGCCGCTACGAGCGGTTTCCTCTCCGTCATCGGCGGTGATGGTGTTTTTTTCATCAGCCTTGGTGAGGGCCACGCGGGTGATGGCGGCATCCATCGGCAGAATGCGATCCACCGAACGAGCAAAGGTTAGCTGCACGGGGCCACGCACCTGACCACAGTTGACTTCAGTGCTCATTACTGCCCCAAAGGCCCGGATGTCGAAGAAGTTGTCGCACATCCACTTACGAACCCCTGGTGATTCCTTTTTCAACTCGGGCTTGATACCTAAAGCAGTGTAGGCCCGCATGTGCTGGTTATTCAGAATAGCACCTTGCTGAACGTAAATCTTGTAACGCTCCTCGGTGCCCTTGTATGCATCTACAAAGTTCCGCACCTTGCGCTTCAGGGCCACGTCGGTCACGATACCCAGACCCGTTTCGGGGTCAATCCGGGGCAGGTTGCCCGCGTCGGGATCGCCATTGGGGTTGCCGTTAGTCACATCGAACAGTAGAACAAAATCGTGGCGGACTTTGGGGTCAAGATGTGCGCTCATTGGTTATCTCCTTTGGCCTTTTTGGCGTCGTCTATGGCTTCAAACTTCTCTGCTTTCTGGTGGTAGTAGCCCAGGCTGAACAAGGCCTGGTTCTCGAGGTCAAGGGTAGGGGGAATGGTGTGCAGATGGTCTGAAATCTCGGCAATGCGGCGCTCATAGGTTTGCGACAACCCCGACTTGCTGGGGTCCTTACGCAGCTTTGACAGATGCGCTTGGGCACCATTCATCAAAGCGCGAAAGGGCATGATAGGTGTACTGCTGAGCGAGCCGTAGAAGCGGTCGGTTACGTTGGTATTCACCTTCCCCAGGGCGGCATATTGCAAATCTTCCAGTAACGCCATCAAGCGGCCCAGATGGTAACCGGGTGCATTAGGTCGGTCGGGCTCTAAACGCTTAAGTTCATCCATACTTATCTTTCCTCCTGAGATGAGTACCATTTTGGTGAGCACGGCCCTGGGGGCTGTGACCCGTTGCTCCGCACGGTTACGCCCAACGAGTTGCGCCAGAAACGACCATGGTAGCGGGGTTCGATTGAGTGCGAAGGCGATAAGTGCAGTGGGCACCGAAGAAACCATCTCCTTATTGGCATCGCGGTATAGGCTGCCTGCTAGCGCATACAGACCATAAGGCTCGGTGCCGATTAGCTCCTGCGAGTCGAAGTAGCGCTCGAGGTTCTGTCGAATGGCCTTTACCGTGGTGGTGATGTGGTCGCGCACGACCACCCGGCTACCGCTAGCTGACAGGCACACCGCGTAGAAGTCATCTTCTGGCAAGGAGTTAAACTCGCTACCCGAGAAAATCCCCTTGATGCTCTTGCGGATTTGTTCCGTGTCGGCGGCGATTCGAGTTTTGGCGGCCTTACCTCTGGCCAGACGTTCCGCTGCGCTTTCTCCCCTGGGGTTGCGAAGCAGTTCGGCTACGGGTGGGATGGGGCTATTTTTCGTCCAGAAAGCGTAGACCACCGGCCCCACCCGTAGGTGGGTTTTTTCTTCCTTAAGGAGGTGATTTAGGGCGTTGGCGTACTTCTCCGCCAAGTCGAGCCGTACCGGAGCAATCTGCGACGCTGACAGCCCATAAGACTCGAACGCGGCAGCGTTGGCCGAGATAAAATTCATCCCCGAGGTTTGCCCGCCCGGAATCCCTTTGATCTTGACGGGTTCGCGCTCCATGACGGGGCCAACCACTCCCGAAATCAAGCACTCCGCCATAAAACCGCCCCCGCCCCCAGTTTGTTTGGGCGCAGAAAAACGGCTGGCCCAATACTGTTGCACATCGGGCAGATCAATAGGTCTTACGTCATCAACCACAAAGGTCAGGTTGTCGTCGGCGCTAAAATCGGCCTCGAGCCCCAGTTTTTGCAGGTCGAGGTTGTCAAGGAAGCGCTCAACCGCTTGTACTTCTGGCAGTCCTGTTTTGGTAGCACAATCCTTGACTGTGTTTTTGAAAGCTTCGAAGCGCTGTTGCACTTTGTCGGCATCGGCTCCTTCTTTAGCTACACCCAGCACGTACTCACCGTTGTCGGCCAGCAGCTTGGCAACGATGCCAACCGTTCTAATCACATGGGGGGTGGGAATTTTCTTCCCTCGGTCGGTCTTTTTTCCCGAGCCGTCGGAGGTTCGCTCCATCCGCTGGAAGTTTCCGTTTTTATCGAGGTAAATCAGCCAGCGCACGGGTTGTTCCTGGTACATGAAGGGGATCTTGCTTTTTGCGCCAGATTCGCCTCCCTCGAGCCGCTCGGCGTAGGCCACCAACTGTTGCAGCAGCATTAGCCTACCCCCTTGTACAGATCGGGAACCTTGAGGATGCCCCGCTCAAGCCGCGCCGTGAAAAACCTTGGGGTCGCTTTACCCTTTATCCACTTCCCGCCGCTCGAGTCATGCTTGCGAAACTCGATGGGGCCGTCTTTGGCGGGGGTGAACTCGATGTCGAAGAGCATTCGCCCCAGGTCGTCATTCAGGCTTTCCAGGGGCTTATCCTCAGGGCTTACCGGGCCAAAAAATGCCGTAAACTCACGGGTTCCCAAATACGGTTGGTGCCGTGCTTGGCCCTTCTCGACCCGTCGCTCGAAAATTTCGCGGTACTTGGTGATGGAGTCGGTATTGTGAGCAGCTAGCTCAATCTCGGCTCGAATCACATACGCCACATCTCGCAAAATCAAACCATTGCGCTGGGCGCGGTCTTCCTCGGCATAAAACCCCCCACCCGACTTCTGCCAGCTCTGCACAGCCCTGGCCGAGGCGAGCGTGTTTATCTCGTTTCGCAAAATGGAGAATCGCTTAATGGGGTTCAGTACCCAAATCTCCCGAACCCGCCACCGAAACTCGGGCTTCCAGAAGATAGCCTCCAGAACCCCCCTGGCCGCGCTGGGGGTCATGACCTCGTAACTTACCCGCTCGACTTTGTTCTCGGGCCGGGTAAAACAGGCCCAATCGCCCCATACCTTGACGCTCAACACTCGTCCACCTCCTCCAGAAAAGAATCTTTGTCCCCGTAAAGCCGATAATGTAGTTCCTCCTTAAACCTCTCCTTGAACGCGTGCGGTGAATCAGGTGGCCATTCAAAGCTCTCGAGGGTCATGTCTAAAACCCATGTGGCGATCTCCACAGTGGTGCGAAGAGGGTCTAGGGTCATGGCTTGACATTATCATTATTCCTAATAGCTGTCAAGTTTTACTAGTTCCTAATAGCTATGTGATTGTATATGCTATGATTCTATCGCAATACCGCCCTTGGCGAGGATTGAAACCTAATAGCTGTCTCATAAACAGCAACTGAAGGCCCCGAAAACAAGGGGCCTTCCTCATACAACGCTCTCCCCGGCATCAAACAACTCCACAATTCCCAACCGTTCGTCATAGCAGCCCGTCCATTCCCATAACTCCACCTCGAGTTCGCTCATCTCGCGGATGTAGGGCATTAGCGCTTCTTTTTTATTGATATAAACACTCACAATGTATGGCTGAAGTTTACGAAGCGCAGCAAACCCCGAATACCGAGCCAGAATGTCATTGATAGCAGCAACGTCCTGGGTGCGTTTGCGAACCAACACTGGAAACGTGTTGTCCTTGATGAGCCGGTAACGCTGAGCTACCTTGGGGTAATTGAAATCACGACGAAGGGCTTGGATGGCTTCGGCGTCGGTCTCAACTAGATCTCGGTAAAGTTCAGTGAAGTATTTGGTAAACACCTGGGGGTCATGCAGGTCGGAACCCTGGCGGAGGTGGTTGCTTGACAGTCGGGTTGCACTTGCGTAAGCACCTTGGGGAAGGCTTTCTTCCTTGGGGCGGAAGATGATTGTTCGGCCCAGCTCGAGCTTCCCCTCGCGGTTGCACCGCCCTGCGGCCTGTACTATCGAGTCCAGTGGCCCAAAGGCCCGGTAGACAATCGGAAAATCTACGTCCACACCGCACTGGATCAACGTTGTGGAGACAACCCGACAGCGCTGCCTTTGGCTTAGCCGATCCCGAATGGTTTGAAGTACCTCACGGCGGTGGGCCGGATAAAGGTTTGTGGAAAGGTGAAATGCCTCTGGATCATTCAGCGTCTGAAACAGCTCTTGAGCTTGCTTCTTGGTGTTGACGATACATAGCACCTGCTCGTACTGACGCAGTTCATCAGCCAGTGCTTCCCAGGACTTGGGCTCTTGCTCTACCTTGTACTCAACCCGCTTGAGTTGCTCGAAATATTTCTCCGGCTGAGGCACAATTTCGCGCACGTTCTCGAGCGTAACGAACCCCAGCGCTGCATCGAGTGCAGGCTGGGTAGCTGTACACAGGACTACCGTTACACCGTAGTGCTGCACCAGTTCCCTAAGAGTATCCAAGGTAGGTTGCAGCAGGTTGGCTGGAAGGGTTTGCACTTCGTCCAGCACAAGAACTGAATTGGCAAGATTGTGAATCTTGCGTAACTTGCTGGGTTGATTGGCATAAAGACTTTCAAAAAGCTGAACGTTGGTGGTCACCACCACCGGCATGTCCCAGTTTTCCGCAGCCAGGCGGGTACGATTCTCCTCCTCGGAATCTTCACCTTCGAAAGCGGAGTGGTGCTCCAGGACGTTCTCAGTGCCCAGCAATTCGGCGAACACATCGGCGCTCTGATCGATGATGCTGGTGAAGGGGATGGCGTAGACTACACGCCGCTTACCGTACTTGACTGCGTGCTCGAGCGCGAAGGCTAAACTCGTTCGGGTTTTGCCGCCACCCGTTGGAACCGTCAAGCGGAAGAAGCCCGGCTCCTGATGCGCCGCCTTTAGTGCAGCCTGGTATATCTCCCAGCGAGCTTGGTTGACCATAGTATCTGTTTTTTTGATTGATTCTTGAGCAGTTTTTACCTTGCCCAAAAGGATCTCCAGGGAATCTTTGGGGGCCTGGCGTTGGGCAAACCGCTCGGGCGACCGGAAGCGCTCGGTGTCGAGGCGGTCAGCATCTACCAGCGCACTCAGCAGCATTCGAATGAAGAACTCGCGAGAAAACGGCTCGAGCTGAGCTAATT
>CAZIXH010000142.1:0-2698 GCA_964543055.1 uncultured bacterium | reverse complement strand
TGCTACGGCGAGCACCGAGATCTACACAGGGTAGTTCGTCGGCAGCGTCAGATGTGTTAAAGAGACAGCGATAGTGCTCATCGTTTGTTCCTCGGATTTGACACGTTGTTGAAAACAGTAATCATTACTAATAAGAGTATTCCATGTCGAGGGAATAGATGCAACCCCAATCCCGAGTGATTTAGTGCGGATTCTTCCCGTTCCGCACGTAAATTCTACCGCTTTACCCTCAGGACATTCGGCATCCTGGCAAGCATCGTGGGTTTTAGGTCGTACTGACCTGGGGAATCACCCCTGAACGCACCTCATCGGTGAGCGGGCTTTGCGGATCTGCCCTGAACTGCTTCCTCGGATTGATGACGTTTTAATCGTCAGATTGGTCGCTTGACAACGGAGAGGGCTGAGAGCAAATCTTCTTCGCCAAAGGGCTTGGGGATATGGGTGACTCGAGCATTTCTGACCCAAAAGCCCCTGGGGGGCTGCTCGGCAACCAGCCAGATGGGCAGGAACCGCCCGTTGGGTAAGGCCCGCAGTTGGCGTACCTTGTCGGGTAGGTCGGCGCCCTCGAGCAGCACGCCGTGGAGCCGGTGATGCTCCAGGATACGTTTGGCGCTCTCCAGGTCGGGAGGCAGCATGACCCGGTAGCGGTGGCGCTCGAGGGTGACCAGCAAGAGCCGCCGGATCAGGTTGGAGTCGCACAGCACCATCAGCAGGGGGTCGTGGGGGCGCACGTCGGCTTCCATCAGAATGCCCCGGCTCTTGAGTTCGTAGAGCAGATGGTAGACCTGCTCCTCGGGCAGGTCGCATTCCAGCGCCACCGAGCGGGCCCGCTTGACCCCGTCTATGGCTTCCAGCACCGTCCAGGCATCGGGTGAGAGGGCGTGGCGGGTAGGGTCCCCGGCCAGTTGTAGCACGGTTTCGGGTTCTACCTTGCCCCGCATCCACTCGTCGAGGCGGCGCAGGGCCTCCATCAAAATGGTGCTGGTATCGGTGATGCCCGGCAGCAGCACCTGCGAGGCGTCTATGGGCGGGCTCTCGGCGACCAGCTCGCCTTCCGGCTGGCTCAGGATGGTGGCCAGGGCCTCGAGGATTTGCGCGTGCAACACGTCGTTGAGCTCGTCCTCGGTGACCATTTTCTGTTGCAGGGCCAGAAAGCCCAGGGGGGTTCCGGGGTTCTCCTGTTGTTGGTATTTGACCAGTTCCTGGACCTGCTCGAGGGTCAGGTAATCGAAGCGCACCAGGTATTCGCCCAGGTGAGGGCCGGGATGGGTCTGGATATAGGCGATTTTGCCCTCGCGGATGTGAATACGCCCCTTCAATTTGGGGCAGGTAATGTTGATGACCGCATTTTTGCGGCCTGCCTCGAGGGCCCGCAGCAGGTCTCCGAGTTCAATTTCATCTAATCTGGCCCGAATCACGGCGAAGTATCCCTGGCGACTGCCTCTGGCAATCCCATCTCAGTATGGCACTTCCAGAGGGGATAGGGGGCAGGGCCCAGGGCTCAGGGAAAGCTGGATGATCGGGTTGGATGCAGTGCCAGATGTGTTTTTCCCAGTCTTCTGGCGTTTCAAAGGGGGAATTGCGGGGCGGCCCTGCCGACTCCGAACCCGGCTCTCTGAACCCTGCCACCCCAATCGGGGCTCGGTCCCCTGTCCCCGAACCCTTACTCCAGCAGACGGCTTTGCTCGGGCAGGGGATAGCCGAAGTGGGCATAGGCCCGTTCGGTGGCCTGGCGGCCTCGGGGGGTGCGTTTGAGCAGGCCAAGTTGAATGAGAAAAGGCTCGTGGACTTCCTCAAGGGTTTCGGGGTCTTCGGAGAGGGCGGTGGCGAGGGTCTCGAGGCCCACCGGCCCCCCGGCAAAGCGCTCGATTACAGTTTGCATGATGAGGCGGTCGCGGGTATCGAGCCCCAGGGCATCCATGCCCAGCGCGTCCAGGGCCTGCCGGGTGCGCTCGAGCCGCACCACGGCTTCGCCGGCTACCTCTACAAAATCGCGCACCCGTCGGAAAAGCCGCTTGGCAATACGCATGGTGCCCCGGCTGCGATGGGCAATTTCCAGGGCGGCCTCGGGCTCGATGGTCAGGCCCAGAAGCCTGGCGTCGCGTTCGACCCCCTGGGCCAGCTCGGTCTCGGTGTAGAACTCGAGGTGCTCGATAATCCCAAAACGGCTACGCAAGGGCCCGGAGATGAGCCCTGGGCGGGTGGTGGCCCCCACCAGGGTAAAGCGGGGCAGGTCCAGCCGCAGGGTGCGGGCAGCGGGGCCAGCGCCAATCACAATGTCAATCTTGAAGTCCTCCAGGGCCGGGTACAGGTGCTCCTCGGCAGCTTTGGAGAGGCGGTGAATCTCGTCTATGAAGAGGATGTCGCCCTCCTCGAGGCTGTTGGTCAGGATGGCGGCCAGGTCGCCGGGTTTTTCGATGGCGGGGCCGCTGGTTACGCGGATGTTCACCCCCAGCTCGTAGGCCACCACATGGGCCAGGGTGGTCTTGCCCAGTCCGGGCGGCCCAAAGAGGAGCAGGTGGTCGAGGGCCTCTCCCCGGTTTTTGGCGGCCTCGAGGTAGACCCGCAGTTTTTTCTTGAGTTTGGCCTGTCCCACGTAGTCGTCCAGGCTCTTGGGCCGCAGGGTCAGATCCGGTTCCACGCTCACCATCATACAAGTAGAGGGCGGTTGCATTATGTTCACTGCATAACCCTGGGC
>CAZIXH010000141.1:0-7145 GCA_964543055.1 uncultured bacterium | reverse complement strand
GTGCGGCGCTATACCATCTTCCCGCACCACCTCGAGGGCAACACCCTGGTGGTCTTGATGAAAGACCCTCGCAACATCCTGGCCATTGACGACCTGCGCATGATCACCAAGCGCGACGTGATGCCAGCAGTCTCGGCGGAGGCCTCTATCACCAAGCTGATTGAGCGTTTTTACGGCGGCTCAACAGGGGTCGAGGAACTCGCCCGCGAGTTCGAGGGCAAAAAGAAAGAAGAAGAATCGGCGGATACCAGCGGCCTGGACGACAATGCGGTGGTCAAGCTGGTCAACAGCATCATCCGCGAGGCCTTCTTGCAGGAAGCCTCGGATATCCACATCGAGCCGCGCCAGTCCGACATCCTGGTACGTATCCGGGTAGACGGTAGCCTGCGCGAGTACATGCGGCTGCCCAAAGGAGCAGGCCCGGCGATAGCCTCGCGTGTCAAGATCATGTCCAACCTCGACATCGCCGAGCGGCGGTTGCCCCAGGACGGGCGGGTGCGCTACCGCGACCGCTCAATAGACCTGGACCTGCGCCTTTCCACCCTGCCCACCGTCTACGGCGAGAAGATCGTGATGCGCCTCCTGCGCAAGGCCGCCGATATTCCCGAGATCGAGCAGTTGGGCTTTGCCCAGGACATTTTCCAGCGCTTCGAGGATGTAATCTCCAAACCCTACGGCATCTTCCTGATTACCGGTCCCACCGGCTCGGGTAAGTCCTTCACCACCTTCAGCATTCTCAAGCGCATCGCCACCCCCGACAAAAACACCACCACCATCGAAGACCCGGTGGAATACGAGATTCCCGGCATCAATCAGACCCAGGTGAACCCGGTGGCGGGCCTGACCTTTGCCAAAGCCCTGCGGAGCTTCCTGCGCCAGGACCCCGACATCATCATGGTGGGTGAGATCCGCGACTCCGAAACCGCCAAAATCGCTACCGAAGCCGCGCTCACGGGCCACCTGGTCATCGCCACGCTGCACACCAACGATGCGGCGGGTGCGGTTACCCGTCTGGATGAGATGGGGGTGGAGCTATTCAACATCTCCGCCGCGCTGGTGGGGGTACTGGCCCAGCGCCTGGTGCGCAAGATTTGCGAGAGCTGCAAGATTCAGGTGGAGCCCGACGCGCTGGTGTTACGCCGCCTGGGCCTCACCAAAGAAGACGTACGCGGTAAAAGTTTGTACAAAGGCACCGGCTGCGACAAGTGCAACGGCTCGGGCTACAAGGGCCGTGCGGCCATTCACGAGCTGATGGTGCTGGACGACGAAATCCGCCGGGCCATCGTGGAAGGGCAGTCGGCCACCCAGATTAAGGAAATTGCCCGCAAGGGGGGCATGAAAACCCTCCGCGAGGACGGTATCCAGAAAGCTTTTATGGGGCTTACTACCCTGGAAGAAGTGATGGCCCGCACCAATGAATAAGGCAGGCGGTTTGAAAGGGGCTTGGGCGAATGCTCGAGCTCTTTTTTTGTTGAAGACCTGGACAAGTCTGATAGAGGGCGATCTGACCCGGTCAATTACGACTCGAGGTACTTCGGGTCAATCCGCTGAACGGGAGAACCTGCGCCCGCAGAGGCACAGCACAAGACTCACTGCCACAGGGCGTCTCTATAGCTCTAGGGGTTTTGAGCGGTAGAATCGCCTTGCTATGAGCTGGAAAGACTACCTAACCGAGCACCAGGCCGCCCACCTCGAAGACTTCCGCACCTTCCTCTCCATCCCCAGTATCTCCGCCCAGCCCGCCCACCGGGACGATGTCCACCGGGCCGCGGAGTGGCTGGCTGCGCGTTTCAAGCAGGCCGGCTTTTTGCAAGCCGAGGTTCTGCCCACCGCAGGGCATCCGGTGGTGCTGGCCGAATACTGCCCCTACCCGGACAAACCCACGGTGCTTTTTTACGGCCACTACGACGTACAGCCCGCCGACAACCCCGAGCGCTGGAACTCTCCGCCCTTTGAGCCCACCGTGGTAGATGGGCGCATCGTGGCGCGGGGGGCCTCGGACATGAAGGGCCAGGTAATGGCCTTTCTGCTGGCTGCGGAGGCGCTGATTGCCAGTGGTCAACTGCAACTCAATGTTAAGGCCCTGATTGAGGGGGAAGAGGAGATCAGCAGCCCCAGCCTGCCCGCTTTTATCGAGCAGCACCGGGAGCGCCTGCGCTGCGACATGATTATCAACGGCGACAGCGGCCAGCTTTCCGAGACGGTGCCCCTGCTGGGCCTGGGGGTGCGGGGCATCTGCGGCCTCGAGTTCGACCTCACCGGCCCCGGCCACGACCTGCACTCCGGCACCTGGGGCGGCCAGGTGCAAAACCACCTGCACGCGATGGCTGAACTGATAGCCTCGCTGCACAACCCCGACGGCAGCGTAGCGGTGAAGGGCTTTTACGACGATGTGGAGCCCCTCAGCCCCGAACTGCGGGAGTGGTACCGGAAAATCCCCTGGAACGATGAAGAAATGCGCCAGAAGCTGGGGGTCAGCGAGTTCTATGGTGAAGCAGGCTACAGCCCCTGGGAGCGCACCACCGGGCGGCCCACCCTCGAGGTCAACGGCATGTGGGGCGGCTACACCGGCCCTGGCGGCATGACCGTAATCCCCTCCACCGCCCACGCCAAGATTACCTGCCGCCTGGTACCCCACCAGGACCCCGAAAAGATTGTTTCGCTGGTCAAGGCCCACCTGGAAACCCACCTGCCCAAAGGGGTGCGCCTCACGGTGCGGGTCAAGGAGTCGGGTGCTAGGGCCTTCCGTATGCGGGCCGACCACCCGGGTTGCGTGGCTGCCAGGGAAGTGCTCGCCGAACTCTATGGCGTGCCCCCGGTCGAGACCATGTTCGGCGGCTCGGTGCCCATCCTGGGCACCCTCAAGGAGCTGCTGGGCCACGACCCGGTGAGCTTTGGTTTTGGCCTCGAGGACGAACTCATCCACTCGCCCAACGAGTTCTTCCGGCTTTCCAGCTTCGAGAAGGGCAAGCAGGGCTATGCCATGTTGCTGGGTCGGCTTGCCCGGTAACTGAAAAAAAGCCGTAGGCCGTCGTACTGGATGGGGCGCTCGAGGCTCTCCCCAAAAAGGCTTGGTAAGGCTCGAGGTATTCTTTATGGCATGCACGTAATCAGCCGAAAGCGGCTCAACGATTTTGCCGTCCAACATCCCGACACCAGAACGGCGCTCGCTCGTTGGCATCAAATCATCAAGAAAGCCTGCTATACAAGTTTTGCCGAACTCCGCCAGGACTTTCCCCAGGCCGACCAGGTGGGTCGTTTGACCGTGTTCAACGTAGGAGGCAACAAATGCCGGGTGATCGCCGCCGTACACTACAACCGTGGAAAGGTGTACATCCGTGCAGTTCTAACCCACAGCGAGTACGATGAGGGCAGATGGAAGGAGTGAGCCGCGATGACCAAAGAAGTCGAACGCATCGAAAAAGTCTGGCCCTCCGTGGGGGATTTGCTATTCGTGCCGCACAACGAGCAAGAGTACGCCCGGCTGGTAACCCTGTTGGATGCCCTGATGGATGAGGTGGGTGAGGACGAGACGCACCCGCTGGCTTCTTTGATGGAGCTGGTGGGCGTACTGGTGGAAAAGTACGAGAACGAACACGTTCCCGAGCTGGCTTAGGAGGCTCGAGGCTTACGGACAGGGGTTTGAGGCGACCCCCGATAACTCAACCTTTGCCTTTGCTGCACTGAACCTGTGGCAACCTTGAACCGCTCGAGGCCCTGCCCAAAAAGGCTTGGTGAGGCTCGAGCTCAGCAATAGGCATAGAAGTTTCGTGCAAACCTCGAACAGCCCAGGCCACGGGGGAGCAAAACGGTTTCACTGTAAACATTGAAACTTGGGTCGTAAGGACTCTAACATTCATTGTATGCAAAGAGACATGGATCTCATCAGGCAAATTTTGCTGAGGGTAGAGGCTACAAGTGACCCACGAGAGGAACCAAATTTAGTCTTTGATAGCTACAGAAGCCATCAGGTTGCCTATCACGTCTGGTTACTTTTAGACGCCGGCTTCCTTAGGGGTGATGTCCAATACTATCAGAGTGATTATGTGGATTTTCTCGTACATTCTCTAACCTGGAATGGTCATGAGTTTTTGGACAGCATTAGGGACGAAAACATATGGTTAAAAACCAAAGGAGCAGCGAAAACGATAGGGTCTTTTTCAGTTGAGCTCTTATTTGACCTGGCCAAAGGCTTTCTCAAACAAAAAGCCAAAGAGTTAACTGGCCTGGATATAGGGTGAACGGCTCATCTGACTTGACAATACTACACTCAAGTTTCATACTATTTTTAGTATGAACCTGGAGCGTTGGACCGAACAAGCCCGCCAGACCATAGCCCAGACCCAGGTGCTGGCCAGGGAGAACTCGAACCAGCAGATGGATGTGGGGCATCTGGCCTCGGTGCTGTTCCGCGACCCCTCGGGGCTGCCGGCGCAGCTTTTGAAGCGGGCGGGGCAGAACCTGCAGGCGGTGCAGCAGGCCGCCAGCCGCGACCTGGGGAGCTACGCAAAAGTTTCGGGGGTCGAGGGGGGGCAGTATCTGTCGGGGAAGCTCTCGAGCGTCCTCGAGCGGGCCGAAAAACTGGCGGCAGAGTTCAAGGACAAGTTTGTCGCCATAGACACGCTCACCCTGGCCCTGGCCGAGACCGGCTACGGGGGGCTTAATGCCAGCGCCGTACGATCGGCGCTGCTGGAGATGAGGGGAGGTAAGAAGGTGGAATCCGAACATGCCGAAGGAACCTACAATGCCCTCGAGCAGTACGGTATAGACCTGACCAAACTGGCCGAGCAGGGCAAGCTCGACCCCGTGATTGGGCGCGACGAGGAAATCCGGCGCACCATTCAGATTTTGCTGCGCCGTACCAAGAACAACCCCGTGCTGATCGGTGAGCCGGGGGTGGGCAAGACGGCCATTGCCGAGGGGCTGGCCCAGCGCATCGTGAAGGGCGACGTGCCCGAGGGGCTCAAGGGCAAGCGCATTGTGAGCTTGCAGATGGGCTCCCTCTTGGCGGGTGCGAAGTACCGGGGCGAGTTCGAGGAGCGGCTCAAGGCGGTCATGCAGGAGACCATCCAGAGCGCGGGGCAGATAATTCTGTTCATTGACGAGCTGCACACCGTGGTGGGGGCCGGCAAGGCCGAGGGCGCGGTGGACGCAGGCAACATGCTCAAGCCCGCACTAGCCAGGGGCGAGCTGCACCTGATTGGGGCCACAACCCTGGACGAGTACCGCGAAATCGAGAAGGATGCCGCCCTCGAGCGCCGCTTCCAGCCGGTGTTTGTGGACGAGCCCAGCCTGGAAGACACCGTGAGCATCCTGCGCGGCATCAAGGAGAAGTACGAGGTGCACCACGGGGTGCGCATCTCCGACCCCGCCCTGATTGCCGCCGCCCAGCTCTCGCACCGCTACATCTCGGACCGCCGCCTGCCCGACAAGGCCATAGACCTGATCGACGAGGCCGCCGCCCGGCTGCGGATGGCACTGGAAAGCAGCCCCGAGACAATTGACACCCTGAATCGCAAGAAGCTCCAGCTCGAGATCGAACGCGAGGCCTTGAAGAAGGAGACCGACGCCGAGAGCAAGTTCCGGCTGGGCGAACTGGAAAAAGAAATTGCCGAACTCGCCGAGGAGATTCGCAAGCAGCAGGCCGAATGGGAGGCCGAGCGCGAGGTGATGCAGAAGCTCCGCGCGGCCCAGCAGCGCCTGGATGAAGTCCGCACCCAGATCGAGCAGGCCGAGCGGGCCTACGACCTCAACAAAGCCGCCCAGCTTCGCTACGGCGAGCTACCCCGGCTCGAGCAGGAGGTCAACGAGCTCTCCGACCGCATGGCGGGTGCCAGGTTCGTGCGGCCCATGGTGGCCGAGGAGGACATTGCAGGCATCGTGAGCCGCTGGACGGGTATTCCGGTGAGCAAGCTGATGGAGGGCGAACGGGAGAAGCTCCTGCGCCTCGAGGAGGAACTCCACACCCGCGTGGTGGGGCAGGACGAGGCCATCAGTGCGGTGGCGGATGCCATTCGCCGGGCCCGGGCGGGCCTCAAAGACCCCAACCGACCCATTGGCTCCTTCCTGTTCCTGGGCCCTACGGGCGTGGGCAAGACCGAGCTGGCCAAGACCCTGGCCGCCAGCCTCTTCGACACCGAAGAAAACATGGTGCGTATCGACATGTCGGAGTACCAGGAGAAGCACACCGTAGCGCGGCTGATTGGGGCCCCTCCCGGCTATGTGGGCTACGAGGAGGGCGGCCAGCTCACCGAGGCGGTACGCCGCCGCCCCTACTCGGTCATCCTCTTCGACGAGATCGAAAAGGCCCACCCCGACGTGTTCAACACCCTCTTGCAGGTGCTCGATGATGGCCGCCTCACCGACGGGCAGGGTCGGACGGTGGACTTCCGCAACACCGCCATCATCCTCACCTCCAAGATCGGCTCGCCCCGCATTTTCGCGGGTATCCAGTCCGGCCAGGGCTACGAGACCATCCGCGAGCGGGTGTTTGGCATCCTGCAACAGCACTTCCGCCCCGAGTTCCTGAACCGCCTCGACGAGATTGTGGTCTTCCGGCCGCTGGCCAAAGAACAGATTGCCGCCATTGTGGAAATCCAGCTCAAAGCGGTACGCCAGCGGCTGGCCGAACGGCGCATTGGCCTGGAAATGTCGCCCGAAGCCTTGCAGTTCCTGGCCGAGCGCGGCTACGACCCGGTGTTTGGCGCCCGGCCCCTCAAGCGGGTGATTCAGCGGGAGCTCGAGACCCCGCTCTCGCGCAAGATTCTCTCGGGCGAGGTACCCGATGGCACCACCGTCTTTGTCACCACCGGCCCGCTGGGCTTGCAGTTCGAGACCCGTAAAATGGCAGTGGCATAAGACCCTGTAGGGACGCAGCGCGCTGCGTCCCTACCCTCACCGTAAACTGATTTATGGCTACAAACGACAATATCTCCGTTTGCATCCATTGCGGTGCGAAGAACCGTCTCAGCACACCCCCTGCGGGCCAGGTGCCGGTCTGCGGGGCCTGCAAAAAGCCCCTGCCCTGGCTGGTCAACGCCAACCAGGGACTGACCTCCGAACTGAACGCTTCAGTACCGGTGCTGGTGGACTTCTGGGCCGAGTGGTGCGGGCCCTGCCGGGTGATTGCGCCGGTGCTCGAGGAA
>CAZIXH010000140.1:0-5277 GCA_964543055.1 uncultured bacterium | reverse complement strand
GACCAAGGTGGCGGGCGAGTTGCTGTGCGACTACTATGCCCAGCGTTTTGGCCTGGATGTGCGGGGCCTGCGCTATCCGGGCCTGGTCTCCTACACCGCGCCCCCCGGTGGGGGTACCACCGACTACTCGGTGGAAATTTTTCATCATGCCCTTATAAAGGGTCAGTACACCTGCTTCCTGGGACCCGATACCCGGCTGCCCCTGATGTACATGCCCGACGCCATTCGGGCGACTTTGGAACTCATGCAAGCCGACCCCGCGAAGCTCCGCCATCGCAACGCCTTCAACATCGCGGCCTTTAGCTGCACCCCCGCCGAACTCGCCGCCGAGATTCAGAAGCACCGACCTGACTTCAAGGTGTTCTACGCGGTAGACCCGGTTCGCCAGGCCATTGCAGAGTCCTGGCCGCATACCCTGGACGATAGCGCCGCACGCGAGGAGTGGGGCTGGCGGCCCCAGTTCGACCTGAGGGGCATGACCCAGGACATGCTGGAAAAGCTATCCGCACGCCTTTTGCAAAGGGAGGCTTGATATGCCGCTAAGTCGTTTGACACCGGTGTTGCGCCAGAGCGTGGAGGCCCTCGAGCGAGAAGGCCGCTGCAAGGGTCAGGAGGCGGTGGTGACAGGGGTCTTACCCCCAGAGGGTGCCCGTGGGCCGCGCTATCTGCTGGAAGGATATGGGGCCAAGCCTTTCCTGCGCATGAACTCCAACAGTTATCTGGGGCTGTCTGGGCACCCCGCCCTCAAGAAGGCCGAAGAAGAAGCCATCGAGCACTTTGGGGTGGGGCCGGGGGCGGTGCGCTTCATCAGTGGAACCTATCGGGTGCATGTGGAGCTCGAGCGCCATCTGGCCGATTTCCACCACCGTGAGGCCGCCATGATTTTCTCTTCGGCCTATGCCACAGTACTGAGCGTGGTGGTGCCCCTGACCACCGACCAGACCGTGCTCATCAGCGACGAGCTCAACCACAACTGCATCATCAACGCGGTGCGTCTGGCACGACCCCTGGAGAAAATGGTCTACCGGCACCTCGACCTGCACGACCTAGAACAAGCCCTGCAAAAAGCCGCAGCACTGCGGGCCCGGCGGGTGCTGGTTCTGACCGATGGGGTTTTCAGTATGCGCGGCTCCCATGCGCCGCTAGCCGAAATATCCGCGCTGGTGCAGCAATACGATAGCCAGTTCGCCGAGAATGCCCTGCTGGTGGTGGACGACTCGCACGGGGTGGGCGCTTTTGGCCCCACAGGCCGGGGAACCGAGGAATACACCGCTACCGGGGCCGATATCCTGATCGGGACGTTGGGCAAGGCTTTCGGCGTGAATGGGGGATATGTGGTTGGCCCCAGCGACCTGATCGCTTATTTGCGGGAAACCTCGCCCATGTACATCTACTCCAACCCCATCACCCCAGGTGAGGCTGCCGCCGCCAGGGCCGCGCTGGAACTGCTACAAGCCCCCGAGGGTCAGGAGCGCTTGCGCCACCTGCAAGCCATGACCCGGCGGTTTCGCCAGGGGCTTCTTTCCCTGGGCTACGAGTCTTTTCCGGGGGCGCACCCGGTGGTACCGCTGGTGCTGAGGGATAGGGCCCTGACCAACCGCCTGGTTAGCTATTTGCGAGAACATGGTGTTCTCGCCACGGCCATTGTGTATCCAGTGGTGCCCAAAGGCGAAGACTCCATCCGCTTCCAGGTTTCTGCCGAACATACCCAGGCCGATATAGATGAAGTGTTGGGTATTTTGCAGGCGTTCAAGCAAAGTGTTTTGGGCACCTCTTAGCCGGGTAACTTGATTTTTGAACGGCGGCTTCTCTCTTGGTCAGCGGCAAAAAAGTAGCGAGAATCGCGATACACTGAAAGCCTCGAGAATACCCAAAATGGCTGGACAATACGGTGTTGGGTTTGATAGCCCTCTATCATGAATGCAACTATGGATCGAGTGGCGGTGTTTATTGATGGTAGCAACCTATATAAGGGTCTGGTTTCAACGCTGGGAACCGACTATCGGCTGGATTTTGTTGCTTTTGTCTCGGCGCTTGCGGCGGGGCGTTCGTTATTGCGGGCCTACTATTACAATGCGCCCCTGCCTAGCGAAGATCCAGCCGCCAAGGCTCACCAGAGCTTTTTGAATTATCTGAAGCGGGTGCCTTACGTGATGGTACGGCTGGGTCGGTTGGAGCGCCGGGGCGAGGGTTTTGTAGAAAAGGGCGTGGATATCCAGATTGCCATAGATATGCTCAAACTCGCCTACGCCGACGCCTATGATGTGGCAGTGCTGGTTTCGGGTGATGGCGATTTCGCCGAGGTGCTTAAGGTCATTCAGGATATGGGCAAGCAGGCTGAGAACACCACTTTCCAGGTGCTCTCATCGTACCGCCTCGCCCAGCAAGCTGACAAATATTTCCCCCTGGACGAACTTCCCTGGGAGCGTCTGCGGGCCAGGAGCTTTGAAGCTGAGGCACTTCCTTTTCAGGACTAAAGGGGTTGTGAGAGACCGTTTATATCATTGCCTGAACGCTTTGCATACCTTGGGAGGCAGGTGGTAGGGGATAGGGGGTAGAGGCTAGAGAGGCGCAACCCGCATCACATCACCAAGGTGCCATGTATTGTTGAAGTTGGCTACACGTCAAAGTCGGTATTATTCCCAGAGTATCAACATGCTGTGTTGAAACGAGTCGCTAATGGCAACATTGGCCGAAAAACCGAGGGGGCTGCGATGCAACGCTTTACTTTGGTTTCCACACTGCGATTACGCTGGGGTCAATGGGGGAGATGAGGTGGGGCTGCTCGAGGTGGGCGGCTTCCCCCTTGCGCAGGTGCAGGTAGCTCTGGTCGGGCAGATCGATGACCACTTCGCCCTCGAGCAAGACATACAAGCGGGCCTCGCTTACCTGCTCGGGCTGGGTTAGCAGGTAGGCGCGAAACCCCTCGAGGCCGGGGAATCGGGCTTCTCCCTGCCTTTTGGCCAGCCGCACAAGATGGAGTTTCATGCTTGGGCTTGCTCAGGCTCCGACGGTTTCCTTACGGGCTTTGCCATACTCCATGCGCAGCTTGAACATGGCCTGGCGGAAGAGTTTGAGGGCTTCCTCCTCCGATTTGCCCAGGGCTTTGGCAACCTCAGCCACGGCTTTTTGCTGCCCCTTGCTGCGGCGGGCGATTTCGCTTTGTTCGGCGGTCAGACCGGCCTGGCCGATGAAACGCTCGAGGTCGGCCCAGGTTGCACTGGGTTGGCTAGCTTTCGTTTTTTTGGCCTTACCTTTAGCTCTGGCCTTCACCTTAGGCCCTTCTCCCTCGCGGGCGGCTTTGCTTTTGCCGTACTCCATGCGCAGCTTGAACATGGCCTGGCGGAAGAGCTTGAGGGCGGTTTCTTCGGGGAGGTTGAGCTCTTTGGCCACCGCAGCAACGGCCTTCTGCTGACCCTGGGTGCGCCGGGCAACCTCGGCCTGGTCGGGCGGGAGGCTAATCTGGGCCATGAGGGGCTCGAGGTCGGCCCAGGTAGCCGAGGGCTTGGTGGTTTTTTCGCCACGCTTGCGCTTGGCCTTGCCCTTCCCTTCACGCTCGGCCCGACGCTCATTCAGGGCTTTCAGATCGGGGCCGCCATAGCGCTCGCAACTGGGGTTGGAGCAGGCTCGCTTACCCGAGCGGCCTTTGGCCATCTCGTTCCAGCCGCATATGGGGCACTTTTCGGGCACCAGCGGATCAAAAACCAGGAAGTCGCAGCTCTGGTTGTTGCAGCGATAGTAGGGCTTGCCCCGCTTGCTGGTTTTTTGCACCACTTCGCCTGCATGGCACTTGGGGCACTCGATGCCGGTGGAAGGGGCTTCGTCGCGGGTGTATTTGCATTCGGGGTAGCGGTTACAGCTAATGAAAGTGCCATAGCGCCCGTGGCGTCGCACCAGTTGCCCCTGCTGGCAGGACGGACAGGTCTCACCGATGGGCTCGGGTTCCTTCTTGATTTCCAGTCGTTCGGTGTACTTGCACTCAGGATAGCCGGTGCAGCCCAGGAACTGACCGAACCTCGAGACCCGCAGTTCCAGAGGGCGCCCGCACTTCGGACAAAGTTTCTGCGGAACCTTGTTGTAATCCTTTAAGAAGGGCTCGTAGAATTCCCGCACCACTTTGGGCCAGGCAGCTTTGCCGGCCTCGATATCGTCGAGGCGGGTCTCGAGCTGAGCCGTGAAGTCATAGGCCACCACATCGGGGAAACTCTGCACCAGGTAGCCCGTCACCTCGCGTCCCAGCGGTGTGGGTCGGAGCGATTTGCCGGAGCGCTCGAGGTAGTTGCGGCGCTCGAGGGTTTCAATGGTCGGGGCATAGGTCGAGGGCCGCCCGATGCCCATTTCCTCGAGTACCTTGACCAGGCTGGCGTCGGTGTAACGGGGAGGTGGCTCGGTAAAGTGCTGTTCCGGCTCAACACTTAGCAGGCTGGCCGCAGCGTTCTCTCGCAAGGGGGGCAGCAGGTTCTCCGCATCGTCGCCTTCCTCGCGCCCGTAAACCCTCAGATAGCCATCAAACTTCAGCACCGACCCCACCGCTCGGAAGACCAGCTCATTGCCGGTCACGTTTACGGTGGTCTGGTCGAAGATTGCCGGGGTCATCTGCGAGGCCACAAAGCGCTGCCAGATGAGCTGGTAAAGCTTGAACTCCTCTTCTTCCAGGTACTTCCGGATGGAATCGGGGGTTCGGGTAACCGAGGTAGGGCGGATGGCCTCGTGTGCATCCTGGGCATTGGCGGCCTTTTTGCCAGCGTAGGTGTTGGGTTTTTCGGGCAAGTAGTTGGGCCCGAAATGACTGGGGATGAACTGCCGCACCTCGGTCAGCGCTTCCTGGGAGACCCGCGTTGAGTCGGTACGCATATAAGTGATAAGGCCCACCGTGCCCTCGGGCAGATCCACCCCCTCATATAGCCGCTGGGCAACCCGCATGGTGCGGCTGGCCGTCCAGCCCAGGCGGCTGCTGGCAGCTTGCTGGAGAGTAGAAGTGATGAAGGGTGGAGGGGCGTTGCGGCGGCGTTCACGACGCTCGATGCTGCTAATCCGGTAGTTCTGGATGGCCTGCGCTTGACGGATGACTGCCTGGGCCTGGGCCTCGTTGGTGATGAGATACTTTTCGCCGCTTTGAACACGCTCCTGGTTCACGCTGTAAAGCATGGCTTTGAAGGGCTGGCCTTCCGATTCAAACTGCCCCTCAATGCTCCAGTACTCTTGCGGCACAAAGGCTTCAATTTCCTGCTCACGCTCCACCAATAGCCTGAGTGCCACCGACTGCACCCGGCCCGC
>CAZIXH010000139.1:0-7400 GCA_964543055.1 uncultured bacterium | reverse complement strand
AGAGCATGAACCGCCGTGCATACCCCTCGGACGTCAGTGATGAGGAATGGGCCCTGGTGCTGCCCTATCTGACCCTCGCGCCGCTGGAAGCACCCCAGCGCAAGTACGACCTGCGCGAGGTGTTCAATGCCCTGCGCTGGTTGGTCAGAACCGGTGCTCAATGGGACTACCTGCCCCACGACTTCCCGCCCCCCCCTATCGTTCAGGCCCAGGCCTATCGCTGGATGAACCGGGGGGTCTTCGAAGACCTGGTTCATGATCTGCGCATGACCCTGCGAATGCTCCAGGGTAGAGCCGCCCATCCCAGCGCTGCGATCTACGATGCTCGCACCCTGCAGTCTACCCCGCAAAGCGGGGAGCGGGCCGGGTATGATGGGCACAAGCGACGCAAGGGGAGCAAGGTTCACATGGCAGTAGATACACTGGGTCATCTGCTGGCCCTGGTAGTAACGGCGGCCAATGAACAGGAACGGGCCCAGGTGGGCGCCCTGAGTCAACAGGTGCAGGAAGTGACGGGGGAGCAGGTGGAAGTGGCCTTTGTGGATCAGGGTTACACGGGGGAGGAAGCGGCCCAGGCGGCGGAGGCGGAAGGGATCGCCCTGTGTGTGGTCAAGGTGGAGGGGGCCAAACGAGGATTCGTCCTGCTGCCGAAGCGTTGGGTGGTGGAACGTTCGTTTGCCTGGACATCCCGGTTTCGCAGGCTGGCGCGGGACTATGAGCGGCTGGCTGAGACCTTGCGAGGCTGGCACTGGTTGGCTTTCTCGATTCTGATGACGGCGAAAACTGTGGAGCTTTTACGAACAGCTAGTTAGCAGGCTCTTGAGGGCATGATAGACCGGAGCCATTTTGGTGGCCTCAGGACGGATTCCAAAGGCCAGGATGACACGCTTCATACCCCCACACTACTATGACCCTGGCTACTTTTCGCAATCAGGCCAAAAAGGCCTTCCCGGATGGGAAGGCCTCGGCAAACGGGGTGGCTCCGGGGTGAAACCCGGCGGGAACCGCTCTAGTTGAGCCGGAACGAATAGTAGGTGCACCGGCCGCTCCAGACCGTGAAGGGGCCCTTGCTGCGGCTGGGGTCGGGCGCATTGACCTTTACGGTGACCCGGCAGTTGTCGGTGCCCAGCCCCGCGTTGTAGACGTTGTAGAGGTCAAAGACGTTGCTGCTCGAGGCTGTATCGGCGCGGAGGAGGGTGTCAAACCCTGGGCCGCTGACATAGAGCTTCCAGTCGTAGGTTAGGGTCTCGTTGCTGGGGTTTTCCACGGTTATACCGCCGTAGTAGCGGGTAGGGGCAGGCACGATGCGCAAAGTGCAACCGAGATCGCTCAGGATGATGGTGCTGCCCCCTGCGACCTTCACGCTCCCGCAAAAGCGGAACTGTCCGCTTCCGGTGAACTCCCTCGAGTACACCCCGTAATCGGTGACCGTTGGGTAAGGGTTTACGGGCGGGGGAAGTACGTTCAGGGTTGCGGTCTGCGAGGCGGTGGCCCCTTCGCTGTCGGTGGTGCTCACCCGCACCTGCCTCCAGCCCGTCGTGCCAAACGTGACTTGAACCTGGCAGCCTGTCGAGGCCGAAAGGGTGTCGGGCGCGTCCACTGCCCAAGTGGTGTTGGCGCAGAGCTTGGTGACATCGGGCTCGTTGGGGTCGGTGATCAGAGCGGTGATGGGATACGCCACCCCCTGGTTGGCATCCCCACCGTATTGCAGGGTGATTGTGGGCGGGGTGTTGACCACGTTGACCACAAAGCTCGAAGTGGCCTGGCTGCTGCCGTATTTGGCCAGGAGGGTCAGGGTGCGGCTGCCTTGAGTGGCGAAGGTGCGCTTCAGCTCGGGACCAAACAGGCTGTTGGGATCGGTGTTCCAGCTACCGTTGTAGAGGGTGCCGTCCTGGCTCGAGGTCACGGTCAGGTTGACGCTTTTGGCCACGGGGTGGGTGATTTGGAAGAACTGGGCCAGGTTGGTCTCGACCCGTAGCTGTACGGTAGCGGGGTTGGTCTTGAGGGTGATTTTTGGGGCCTCGGAGCCCCCCGGAGCGGCCTGCTCCTGTTGCCAGGCCTGGCTGCGGCGGCCATCGAAGTTCAGCACGCTCAAGGAGTTGAAGAGGCCGCTCACGTAGTCCGCAGGAACATAGTAAAACCCACCGTCGCCCGCACCGCAGCCCCAGGAGTTTTTGACGATGAAATACCCTCCACCGCCAATGTTGGGGGTCTGGCCGAACTGGGTCATGTCCTCGTTGGAGAGGAACCCCACGATCTGCACCGCGTGACCACCATAGGAGCCGCTGACCTCTTTGCCCTTGTCGTCGAGCCTGGTTTTGGCGTAGTTGCTGACCACGCCGTCGTTTTTCACGTCGTCCATGAAGCCCTTGTACACCGGGAACGAGGCCAGGAGCACGTAGCCCTGTGAGAGGTAGTTGCGCAGGAGGTTGAGCTTGAAGGTTTCGCCGTTTTTCCAGACCTGGATGGTGCGGCTCGAGGCCACCCCCGGCCCGCCAAAGGTCACCTTGGCGTAGCTGCAGAAGGTGAAGATAAAGGTGGTGCAGACCCGGCGGCTCTCGTGGGCGGTGTCGGAGCAGGTGCCGGTGTAGCCGTTGCAGCTATTGGCATAGGAGCCGCTGTCGCCGTCCTTGACACTGGGCCGGGAGCTGGCCTGGTTGTAGGTCCAGGCCCCCTCCGAGGGGAAGCTCTGGCCCTTGTCCACCGCGGTCTCGAGGGCCTTCTCCGACCAGTAGCCATCGGTGTAGTCGCTGGAGTCCCAGTCCTGCTTGACCTTGTTGACCAAAAACTGCTCGGAAAGGTCTACGGGGTTGTTGTTTTGCACCCGCTCGCGGCTCTCGAGGGCCCCAATCGCGGTGAAGGCCCAGCAGGTGCCGCGCTTGGCCTGGTTCTTGACCGGGCTGATGAAGTTCTTGAGGGGGAACCAGAAGCGCTTGACCAGATTGGTGGGGGTGCAGGGGCCGTTGTTGTCGGTGCCGTTGCCGGGGCTGATGGCCTGGGGGCGGATACCGCCGCCGGGCTCGAGCCGGGCAGTGCGCAGGCTGGCGGGCTTGCTCCCCAGCAGGTCGTTGAGCTGTTGAAGGGCCGCCTGGACCTCGGCCAGGGTTTTCCCTTTGAGGCTATCGGGGGTGGGGGCTTGGGGCTTGAGGTCGTCGGGCAGGAGCGAGTAGCTCAGGCCGTAGTCGGCCAGGGCATTGTCCAGGCTCTGCGCGCGTTGTTGGGTCTCGACGGCGTTGTGGAGCTGGGTTCCCAGACCAAAGAGCACCACCGGTTCCCCGCCCGGCCCGCTGACCGGGCGGTCCCCCTCAAAGCTGGGGCTGCCGGTGGCCTCGGCCAGCAGGGCGGCGGTGTTGGGATCTGGGCTGGGGATGTTGCCCAGGAAAGCCTTATCACTTTGGTACTGGGTTTCCCGGGCCTGTTTGGCCGCGGCCACCGAGGCGGTGCTGGTGAGCACCAGCTCGCCCGAGGCGATGCCCTTCTGGAACTCCTGGGGGCTCACCACCTGGGCATCCGCCGGGAGGCCCTCCTTCCAGGCATTCCCCTCGCTGAACAGATTGGGATCGGGTTTGCTGCCCCCCGAGGAGCAGGCCACCAGTACGCTGACCAGAATGGCCACGACGCCTAGCCACTTAAATGTGTTCATCTAACCCCTCCTGTGTTCTGGAACCTTGACCAGCTCGAGCCCGCAAACCCCGCAAAACCTGGCATAGGGCGAGGTAAACCGGGCCCCACAGCGGGGACAGGCCTCGAGCAGCCGCTCGCCGTCGTTGAGGCAGTAGTGCTCTTGTACATGGGCCGGGACGGCGCGGGAGCAGCGCGGGCAGATGTGATAAAAAAGGCCGGATTCTCCTTCCACATGGTCACCTCCGTTATGGCCTGATGTCCTACTTCTGGCAGCCCAGCCGCACCCGCAGGCTGGGGGTTGGGGTGGTATAGCTGGCCCCACTGGCCCGGATGGTGTTCTCAAACCCAGTGGGATTGATCTCCAGGAGCAGCTTGGTGGGGGTTTTGATCTGGTCTTTGGGGGTGTCGTAGCGGTACCAGAACTTGAGCTGGTGGGTCAGCACGCCCCCTGGGGGGAGGTTGGCATAGGTGAGCTTTTGCACGTCCAGCGCGTCGGTGGTCAGGGTTTGGGCGTCGTCGAAGGCGACCTGGATGCCCTGGTCGCGCATCCCGGTAAACACCGGCTGCACCATGGCCCTGGCGCCACTACGCAGCTCTACCGTCACGCCCCAGCCCTGGGTCTGCAGGGGGGTTCCCGCGTCCTTCACGATGGGCTCGAGTTTGGTGGCCCGGAAGCGCCAGATGCCGTTGAAGAGGGTCTCGCCCAGGCAGCCTTCCAGCGAGGCCCGCTGGTTGGCCCCGCCGGGGGTCTGGTTGGCGGAGGCCGAGCCGCCCAGGGTCAGGGTGGTTCCCTTGAGGCTGTAAGGGATTCCTAGCTCCTTCAGTACCGAGAGGGGTAGATAGGTTTTGCCGTTCACCACGATGGCTTTGTCCGGTGCCACCTGGCCGCCCACCACGATGCTGTAGGTGGTGCCCGCCGCCAGCGCCATACCGGCGGCCAAGAGTACGGCCAGGGTGCGCAATCTAGGGTCGAACATGGTTGCTCCTTTCAACCCCCAGGGTGCCGCAGGGCCGGTCAGAAGCGGGTCAGAATTGCAGGGGGTTTTGCCGAACAACAAGCGAGCCCCTCACCCTTCGCGGGGGGCCTGTGCGTAAGATTGAGCCATTCGGGACTCAAAATTCTTTGCCCAAATTGGGTAGTTACGCCTGGGCCAACGGCCACACCTGCGTATCTGGGGGTGCGCGACGGTGCGCTGGGTGGCTCAGGCTGTGAGGAAGCCCTGCCAGCGCTCCGGCAAGGTCTCGCCCACCTCGAGCATCCATCCCCTGGCCTCCTCGTAGAGCCGACCCAGGCTCTTGTGGTTCCCCGAGCGGCGCAGGGCCCCCAGGGTCAGGCGCAGGGCCTCGAGGTCGTAGGGGTCAGCCTCCAGCAGGATTCTTCCCAGCCGGGCGGCCTCCTTGGGGTCGGCCTCGAGCAGGGCCTGGGCGCGGGTACGCAGGGCCAGGTAGACCGACTCGCGCACGGTCTCGTGAAGGGACGCGAGCCCCCCCAGATAAACCCCCCGCCACAAGCGGGTCTCGCCGGTGCGCAAAAACTCTTCCAGGTCGGAGCTGACCGCCGCGCCCAGGGCATACCCGGAGGGGGTGGTGGCTACCATCGAAGCCCCCAGGCTCGTTCTCACCGTGTGGATCAGTTCCTTGAGCGAGGAAGCTGCCCGCTCCTCGTCCTCGCCGGGGTAGAGGTGATCCAGAAGCTCGAGCTTGCTCATCTCACCCCGTCCGGCCACGCGGGTCTCGAGCAAGGCCGCCAGCAACTCCTTGCGCTTTTGCCCCCGAATGGCCTCACCCTGCTCCCCCAGCGTCCGTTGCATGGGGCCCAGCACTTCCAGGTGGAGCAGAACCTGGGATGGGATGCTATCCGAAGGGGGCTGCTGGTTCAATGCGGGGAAGTAGCGGTGGGCCAGGTGGGCTCCGTTCAGCAAGCCGCGCTCCTCGAACCAACGCAAACGCGCGCGGGCGCCCTCGAGGTTCTCAGTGACGCGATCAAGCTCGAGGCCAATGCGTTCGGCGTACACCTGCCAGTCTGAACCCGAAGCCAGTTGATAGGCAGCGTGCAGGCAAGCACGGGCCGCCTCGGCCTGACCCAGCTCGGCCAGTGCCAGCCCTTGGGCCGTCAGGGCCTGGTATTGCGGTTGTTTGATGCCAAACCCCTGGGCCATCGTCAGGCACTCCTGGGCTATTTGCAAGCCGCGTGTGGCCCGTCCCGAACGGGTTTCTACCCTGGATAGTTGGCAGAGGGCCATGAACAGTTTGCTACCACCAAAAGGCTTTGCCAGCTCCACAGCGCTTTCGGCATGTTTGCGGGCCAGGGTGTAGCCATAGGTGGGCTGCCAGTCCAGATAGAGGTTGCTGAGCTGGGCTTCACAGGTGATCAGAAAACTCGAGGCATCGCTTTGCTGCAAAATCTCCCGGCTTTCGCGGAAAGCTTCCTCGGCCCGCTCGTACTGGCCCATCTCGTGCAGAATGCGGGCTTTCTTGGTCAGGGTGCTGGCGTAGTGGCGACTGATACCGGCCTCGGCATACAGGCGCAGGGCTTCCTCGGTGTCGGCCAGCATCTCAGCTTCGCGGCTGAGTTCCTCCAGCACCATGGCCCGGTTGTGCAGGGTGGAGGCGGTGTAGGCCGGCTGGCCTGCGCCACGAGCGGCCTCCACGGCCTGGTTGAAAAGGGAAAGGGCGGCCTCGAGGTCATCCTGATAAAAACGCGCCAGCCCACAAACCGTCAGCAACCGCGCCCGATCCAGCAGTGAGCAAGGTTGATTTAAGGCCGTTCTGGCAATGGCTTCGGCGCCCGCGTGGTCGCCCTGGAGGGTGCGGGCAAAGCCGATGTTGTAGGCCAGCATGGGATTGGGTTCGTGGTGCAGCGCCGGGTGAGCTTCCCAGTGTTGCAGTACACCCTTGTAGTCCCCCAGGGCAAATTGCAGGGCAATCCGGCGCTTGATCCAGTCGGGCTGGGCTTTTTCGTGGTCGGAGAAGCGCCCCATCAGCCGCTCGACCTCGCGTGAATCGCCCAGGTCGGCGTAGCAGCCTGCCAAGAGGTAGAGGGCTTCGGGGTGATCGGGCCGGTCTTCCAGCACCCACCGCAGCAGCCGCATGGCCTCAGGGCGGTCGGCTTTTTCCAGAACCCTGGCTGCCGCAAGGGCTAGCTCACCGCGCTGAGGGGCAGGTGCATGGGTCGAGGCCCTGGCCCACAACCGTGCAGCTTGTAGCTCATCCCCTTGCTGCTGGGCGGCCTCGGCAGCGCCTTGCAGGCGGGCCAGAATTTGTTCGGTTTGTAACCCGGCTTCCTCGAGAAATCGTGCGGCAGCCAGCGGCTGATCGGCCAGGGCCTCGAGGGCCCTTTGGGCATACCCACGGCGCGCTTGCGGCAGCAGGCCGCGCAGGATGACTTCCTGATAGAGCGGATGGGCCAATTCCCCAGCCCGAACCAGGCCGTGCCGCTCTAAAGCCACCTGGGCTGCGTTCAATTCCGAGGGGGAAAGCCCTGCAACCTTGGCCCAGGTCGCCGGGTCGGTTCCCAGCCCCAGCAGGGCCTTGCTTTCCAGGGTCTGGCGCAGGGTGGGGGAGTGAGCTGCCTCGTGCAGCCACTGCTCCAGGAGTGCCTCTACCGTCAGGGGCAGGGTGGCCGCCTGCGGGGGTCGCCAGTGCCACTGCCGCCCATCGCTCCACAAAAAGCCCTGCCGGGCCAGGTAGCGCAGATACTCCAGGCTGAACAGGGGGTTGCCCTGGGCGTGTTCATAAATCCAGGCCAGGGTGCCTTCGGGCAGGTGGCTTCCCAT
>CAZIXH010000138.1:0-6297 GCA_964543055.1 uncultured bacterium | reverse complement strand
CTGGGTGGTTCGCACCATCTGGTCGAGCTCGATGCGGGGCACCAGCTTGTAGGGGGCTCCTAGCTTCTCGAGCTCCTTCAAGAGCCAGTTTTCCACGCCCCTGGCCACCCAGACCTGCCCCACCTGGCCCTCGCGCAGGGCGTCCGAGACCGGGTTGCGTCCGTAGATCAGCATGAAGTAAGTCTAAGCCTCTACCACTTATGGGCAACCTAGTTGTTTGAGGCCCTGTTGTTTTATTTCAATGGATATCTTGTATGCTCTTATCTCATTCTTACTATAAATCTCTGGAGAGCCATCCCATTTACTTATTTGGTGATCCTTTTCATGCTCTATGTGTGCCTTGAACAATGTATCACCAGCTTTCTTTCCGTAGTAATGCTTGTAAAATTCAAGGGCTATATCATAGTTTTTCGTGGGTCTTCCACCTTCATCTACTATCACTATCCAATCCGGGTCACCCTCTTTGCTCTGATTGAAGAGAATTTCATTTGTACCAGGATTATATCCCATTCCAGGGGCAAAAGACCTCTCGGTTGGCCGTGGAGTGAACATTGCAGCTACATCCTCTGGAGTTAGGGAAGAAGGCAATTTACCAGAAGCCAAAACTCTAGCTATGTAGTTCATTACTGCGTTATTGTACTCGGTGTCATCAAGATTTCTATCTGTTGCGTACTTCAGCAAATCGGGATTTCCATAGGCATTCAAAGCTATTTGCTCCAATGAAAGTTCGTCCTTGATCTTCTTGCATTCGTCAATCTTATCATCGCCCTTGTTGGACGGAGCCAAGCGTTGTCTGGACGTATTACCCGGGTTGGCGATACCCCCATCCAGTTCCTTATTTCTGGTAGGCAATAGGGCCAGCAAACGGGCCGCAATCCACTGCACCATGGGGGTATACGCTGAGCCTGCTTCGAGGCTACCTTGGCAGCCCCCTTCCCGCTGGCACAGTGCGGCCTGCCAGGCTCGGTAGGCCAGTCCTAGGTGCTGCTTTACCCAGGCTGGGGCTTCGTTCGGGCTTTGCTCGAGGACTTGCTTGAGGGCTCGAGTGTATAGACCCAAATCTACCAGCACCCGAGGCTCCCCCTGCACCTTGAAGACCTGATCGAGCCCCTCAATCTGACGCAAATGTTCCCTCGCCCAACGATAGCGCTCTGTTGCATCGGTGTAGCGGCCCGTGGGTGCAACTGGCGAGCCAGACCCCATAGGCAGGCCACGCAACGTCCAGCCCCGGTTATCCAAGGTGAACTGCAGGGTCAAAACTATTTCTGGGGGAATTTCCAGGCTTTGTACAAAGCGGATTGTGCGAAATGCGTACCCTTGGATACCCGCATCGCCTGAAATAGTCAGCGGAGGAATGGCGTCGTCGTAGGTGGTTTCGATGCGGTTGCCATAGGCATCGGCAATCGAGACAATCCGGCCCAGGGCATCGCGGCGCACCGCGAAGGCTTCGGGTACGTATATCTCTACACGGGTGCGAGAGTAACCATTGGGGAAGTAGCGGATAAAGTAGCCGTCGGGGTGATACGACCAGCGTCCCTCTGGTATCTCACGGCTGCCCTCGCCACGTGGGGCTACCCCAAAGCGCACGGCGGCCTGCTCGAGCTGCTCAAAGGTGGTGTTGGCCTGGGTCAAAAGCGAACGCAGCCGAGCCTCAGCTTCCAGCAGTTGCTGAATGGGTTGGGGTAGCCGGGCCATCATTTGCCGCAGCAAGCTTTCGGGAATCAGACCCAAAGCACCCCCGTTCACCTCGAACATCTCCTGGGGGGTGAGGAGCTGGCTCGCCACTGCCAGCATGCGCGGGGACATGTCGCTCAGGCGGGTGCGCGAGAGAATGGCCCAGATGAGCGCCTGGATGTCGCGCTGGGCAATCTCGGGTCGCTCCACCGAGCGGCGCAGCAAGCTGGCGATAACCCCAGCACGGGAGCCCTTGAGCGGTGCATATATATAGCCATCTCCCTTGCTGGGGGCATAGGCCCCAGCGTTCAAACAATAGCTCTGGGCTTCGAAAGCAAAGAGCCCTGGACGCAGCACAAACCCTTGCTGGGGGCCTCTGGGCAGGGCCGAGATACCCACAAAGCCCGTGGGGTTGAAATTGTCCAGGAATGGAACGTCGGTGACGGCGTCGTTCAGGCTGGTAGTGATCGGGCGCTCCCCCTGCAAGAGCTGCTCGAGGCTGGGCCAAAGCGGCAGTTGCGCCAGAGCAGGAACCTGAACCCAGCCGACCCCAAACCACAACGCTACCAGCAACCTGGTCAAGACACGCATGGTTTTCACGGGACACCTCCCGAATGGCTAAACGAAAAGCAAAACGACCTGGGATTCTGTTGAAAATTATGCTTCAAAATACCTGGGAAAGATGTCCTGCCGAATGAGACAAATCCCTTTGTTTGTTACCAGAGGGCAAACGGGTGTCACTGCAAGGAGGCCCCAGGCCGGCAAAGCAATCCAGGAAAGTGCAGCCAAGCCTGAGCTACCCTGGTGATCTGAATTGCTTCCCCTTTGGCTTGGTCTCAGGGTCGCTGTACACCTTCCGCTGGGGTCAACAGGCTTTTGGCCGTCTCGCTGCCAGTCTCTGAACAAATAACCCACCCCGAACACCGGGGTGGGCCTCCTGCAACGCAGTTTCAGTTACCGCGTTGTGCAACCGATTCGTCAATCAGGGTCTGGCGGGCTGCGTTGATTTGCAGGGCTTTTACCTTGACGTACTGGGCGCTGGTGGCGTGGGCCAAGGCGGTTTCCAGGTCAATCTGGTCACGGGCGTAGAGCTCGGCCAGGTGGTCGTCGAAGGTCTGCATCCCATCAAGCGACGAATCCTTGAGGGCCTCGTAGATTTCGTTGGTGCGGTCGGGGTCTTTGATCAGGTCGCGGATGCGCAGGTTGCCCTTGAGGATTTCCATCGCACAAACCCGCCCCCCTTGTTTGTTGGGCAGCAGACGCTGGGAGACAATGCCTACCAGCGACTCGGCAAAGAGAATGCGAGCCACCTCCCGCTCGTGCGGGGGGAAGAGGTCGAGCACGCGGTTGACGGTACGCACGGTATCGAGGGTGTGGAGGGTGGAGAAGACCAGGTGGCCGGTCTGGGCGGCTTCCAGTGCTGCCGCCGCCGTGGCGTGGTCACGAATCTCCCCAATCATGATCACGTCGGGGTCCTGGCGCATGGCCGCTACCAGCCCATCCTTGAAGCTGGGGGCGTCCTGGCCGATCTCGCGCTGTACCACGATGGAATTTTTTCCCCGGTGCAGGTATTCGATGGGGTCTTCCAGGGTCACGATCATTTTGGAGTGGTGCTGGTTAATCTCGTCGAGGATGCGGGCCAGGGTGGTGGACTTACCCGAGCCGGTGGGGCCGGTGACCAGGACCAGGCCCTTTTCCTTATCGCGGAAGAAGTTGATGGTTTCCTGGGGCAGCGAGACAATCTTGAGCTTGCTCTCGTCGGAGTTGACCACCCGCATCACACAGCTTACCGAGCCGCGCTGCCGAAACAGGTTGACGCGGAAACGGGCCACCCCCTGCACCGAGTAGGCCAGGTCTACCTGGTTGCGTTCGGCAAAAATGGCTTTTTGCCGCTCGTTGCACATCATATCCACCAGCGCGGCCGTGTACTGGGGCGTGAGGGGGCTTTGGGTGATGGGGCCAAGTTTGCCGTGGAGGCGGGCCATCAGGGGCAACCCCACGTGCATGTGGATGTCGGAAACCCCTCGAGCAACTAGATTGGCGAGCAGTTCGGGAAAAGTCATAAGCAATTGCGATTGTAGGAGGACTTCAACAAGAAGGCCGGGCCACGTGAACGCTGGGCTGTTACGTTAATTTTGGTTGTTTGCGCTTGACAGCCAGCAAGGGGAATTCTCTTGTGTTTATCGGGTTTTTAGCCCAAAATGGGGGCGTTACGCGGTAGTGCGGGAGCGTTACGTTCTGGCATCTTCCGCAGGGGCTTTCGTCCTGACAAGCGAAGGCTAGATTAGAGTTAGAAGGACAAGGAGGGCGCAATGTACAAAAAAATCCTGATGCCCACCGATGGCAGTGCGTGCAGCCAGAAAGCCATTACAGAAGGGTTGGAGGTTGCCAAGAGCATGGGAGCCAGCGTGACGTTCTTGTATGCGGTAGAGAACATCAGCTCGACCCTGTGGATCAGCCCTGAGAGCGTGCCCTATGGCCTCGAGCTGATCGAAGACCTCAAGCGGGTAGGCAACGAGGCCCTCAGCAAAGCCGCCGAGCTGGCCCAGGCCGCCGGGGTAGCCGCCGAGACCAAGCTGGTCGAGGCCAAGCCGGTAGACGCCATCCTGGCCGAAGCCAAGAACCACGACCTGATCGTAATGGGCACCCACGGGCGCAGTGGGCTGGATCGCTTCATGCTGGGCTCGGTGACGGAGGCGGTGTTGCACCGTTCGGACAAGCCGGTGTTGGTGCTGCGGAGCAAGTAACCCGGAAATACCGTCGTAGACTAGAGGGGTGCTTCGCAAACTGCGTGCCCTCCTGACGGTCTGGTATGCCTACTTTCTGGAATACCGCGCCGAGGTGCTGCTCTGGTCGCTCTCGGCCATGCTACCCCTGATCCTGATGGGGGTCTGGACCCAGGCCGCCGAAGGGGGCAGTTTCGCGTTTTCGGTAGAGGAATTCGCCCGCTACTTTCTGTGCGTGTTTCTGGTGCGCCAGCTTACCATTGTCTGGGTTATCTGGGAGTTTCAGGACGACGTGGTGCAGGGGCGGCTCTCGTTCAAGCTGCTGAAGCCCATTGACCCCGGCTGGGATCACCTGATGCAGCACGTGGCCGAGCGCCTGACCCGGCTGCCCTTTGGGCTTGTCATTGTGGCGGTTTTTCTGCTGGTCTATCCGCAGGCCCGCTTCGTGCCCGAGGTGGAAGGTGTGGTGTTGGGGCTGGTGGCCTCGGTGGCCGCTTTTCTGTTGCGTTTCCTGATGCAGTACACCTTCGCCATGCTGTGCTTCTGGACAGAGCGCGGGGCCGCCGTGGAGGAGCTGTGGTTTGTGGCCTATCTTTTTCTTTCGGGCCTGATTGCGCCCCTGTCGGTTTTCCCCGAAGCCGTCCGCAACATTGCGCTCCTCACACCCTTTCCCTATCTGGTCTACTTTCCGGCCTCGCTCTTTGCCGGGCTGCCGCTAACGGGCAGTGTGGCCCAGGGTTTTTTGGTGCTGGGGGTGTGGTTCGCGGTGTTCTGGATAATCAACCGCTGGCTGTGGCGCAAGTGGCGCAAGGGGCTCAAGCAGTTCTCCGGCATGGGGGCTTGAGCAGCCCAGGTATGGGTGGAGGCGGGTGATAACGTCTTCATAACGTCGTGTGGGTTACCCTGAAAGCAAACCATGTCCGGGGTTCGGCTGCGCTTGCTGGGAGCGCCTGCGCTGGAGCAGGCGGGAAGGCCGCTGACCCTGCCCACCCGCAAGCTGTTGGGGCTGCTAGCGTATCTGGCTCTGGAAGGCCCCGCCCCCCGGAGCAAGCTGGCCGGGCTGTTCTGGAGCGAGCAGGACGAGGCCACCGCGCGGGGCAACCTGCGGCGTGAACTCAACCGGCTGCGGCATACGCCTATTGCAACCCTGCTGCAAACCGACCGCGACCTGCTGCAACTGGAGCCTATCCAGACCGACGTAGCCGAGTTCCAAACCCACCTGAAGGAAGGGGCCCTCGAGCCCGCCCTGGCCCTTTACCGGGGGCCCTTGCTGGAAGGGTTAGAACTCTCGGGCGCGGCGGGCTTTGCCGAGTGGCTCGAGGCCCGACGCGAGGAACTGGCCCGCCTGTGGCGCGAGGCCCTACAAAGGCAAGCCGAACGCCTCGAGGCCACCCACGACCTGCGGGGGGCCCTCTCGGCGCGGCTGGCCCTCCTGCGCGAAGACGAACTGCAAGAGCTGCACCACCGCGAGGCCATGCGGCTCCACGCCCTCCTGGGCGAACGGGAGGCTGCGCTGGCCCGCTTTGCCCGGCTCCAGGAGCTGCTCCGCAAAGAACTGCGCCTGGAGCCGGGCAAAGCGGGCCAGCGCAGCTTCCCGTTCGCCCAGGAGGGCGTGGAGCCGCATGGCCTCGCGGTGGTGCAGCCCTTGCAGTTCGTCTTCGCGCAGGAGGGCCAGCCGCGCCGAGAGGGCTCCCCGCCGGTCGTGGGCAGCCTCGAGGCGTTCGGCTTGCCTTTGCAGGGCCTCGCGCCAAAGGCGGGCCAGCTCCTCGCGCCGGGCCTCGAGCCACTCGGCCAAGCCCGCCGCCCCCGAGAGTTCCAGCCCCAGGAGCAACGGCCCCCGGTAAAGGGCCAGGGCGGGCTCGAGTTCCCCTTCCTTCCGGTGGGTATGGAACTCGGC
>CAZIXH010000137.1:0-9508 GCA_964543055.1 uncultured bacterium | reverse complement strand
CGCATAGAACTATATTTGGGTGCATCATGCTTGTTTTGATTGTTCGAGCAGAAGACGGTATACGAGATCTAATACGGGCTCTGGGTATCGGAGGTGTTTATAAGAGACAGTAGGGTCCAAGAACGGCTACAGCGCACACGCCAACGTGCTGGGCCTCTCGCTCTTGCGCGGCACCCTCTGGCCCGACCCCCTGGCCGATGTGGGCGAGCACGCCTTCACCTATGCCCTCTATCCGCACCCCGGCGACTGGCGAATGGGTACGGTAGCCGAGGCCGAAGATTTTACAGCCCCATTGCAACCACTGGCTATACCCATTCATGCAGGGGGGCAGCCTCCCAGCCGGGAGTTTTTGCGCCTGTCCCAGAGCAGCCTGCGGGTGGCGGCTTTCAAGCGGGCCGAGGAGGGCTTTGGTTATATCCTGCGGCTCTACGAGGCCCACGGTGGGCGTGGGGTGGCCGAGCTCGACCTCAGTGCCCTGGGCATACGCAAGGTGAGCCGGGTTAACCTGCTGGAAGACGCCGGGGAGAGCCTCCCACTACAAAACGGCCACCTGACCCTGGCCTATCTGCCCTATCAGGTCATCAGCCTGAAACTGGAGCCCTGAGATGACACAACTGAACGGTATCCTGGTAACCCCCCACCTGACCTGTATGGGCCGGCTCGAGTTCGATGCGCGCATTCAAGCTATCACCCCGCTGGCCTCCCTCGAAGGCGAGCCCAGGCGCTACATTCTGCCGGGGTTTGTGGATCTGCACGTGCATGGGGGCGGTGGTGCAGACTGCATGGAAGGCGAAGCGGCGGTGCGGCAGATGGCCCGCTTTCACGCCCGGCACGGCACGACGGCCCTGCTGGCCACCACCGTCACGGCGCCACTGCCCGACCTCGAGAGCGCCCTGCGCGGCATTGCCGCAGTGATGGAGAACCCCGGCCCCGGCGAGGCGCGGGTGCTGGGGGTGCACCTGGAAGGCCCCTTTATCAGCCCGCAAAAACTGGGCGCCCAGCCGCCCTACACATTGCTGCCCAGCCTGGAAACCATGCGCCACTTGCTCGCCCTGGCCCCCATCCGGGTGGTCACCCTGGCCCCCGAACTGCCGGGGGCGCTCGAGCTGATCGCTTTCCTCCAGGCAGAGGGGGTGCGGGTACAGCAGGGCCATACGGAAGCCACCTATGCCCAGTCGCTGGCGGGCTTCGAGGCCGGAGCACAGGGCTTTACCCACTTCTACAACGCCATGACCCCCTTGCACCACCGCGAGCCGGGGGTAGTGGGGCTGGCCCTCGAGCGGGCCGAATGGGCCGAGGTCATTCCCGATGGGCTGCACGTCCACCCGGCGGCGGTTCGGGTTGCCTGGAAGACCATTCCCCACACCTACGCGGTGACCGATGCGGTCGCGGCAGCCGGGATGCCCGAGGGGGAGTATCGTCTGGGGCGGCACCGGGTCTATAAGAAGGGCGAGGGGGTCTTCCTGGCCACGGGCAGCCTGGCCGGGAGCGCCCTCACGATGGACCAGGCCGCCCGCAACCTGAGCCGCTGGGGCTATGCCTTGCACGACATTTTTCAGATGACCTCGGGGTTCGCCGCGCAGTACCTCGGCCTGGAGAGCGGCCTGGAAGTGGGGATGCCCGCCGATCTGGTGGTGCTGGGAGAGGATTTTGCGCTCGAGGAAGTCTACATTGGAGGCCAAAAGGTGAGGGCGCCCGCATGAAAGCAGCCGAAACCAAAATGTTCAAGGAAGCCCACCAGGCCCCTCTGGTGGTGGAGCAAGCCCTGCGCGAAAACAAGAGCGAGATGGAGCTGCTGGGTACTTTTTTGCGTCGCCACACCCCCCCCTTTGTGCTCACGGTGGCCCGCGGTAGCTCCGACCATGCCGCGCTGTATGGTAAGTACCTGATCGAGAGCCTTTTGGGGCTGGTCTGCTCCTCGGCCATTCCCTCGATACACACCGTTTATGGGCAGCACCTGGCCCTGCACCGGGCCCTGGTCATCGCTATTTCGCAGTCGGGTCAGAGCCCCGACCTGATCGAGGTGACCCGCCAGGCCCGCCGCGACGGGGCCCTCACCCTGGCCCTGGTTAACCAGGATCGCTCGCCCCTGGCCCAGACCGCCGAGGTGGTGCTGCCCCTGTGGGCTGGGGCCGAAGAGGCGGTAGCGGCTACCAAAAGCTACCTAGCGACCCTGGCCTCGCTGGCCCAACTGGTGGCGGCCTGGGCCGAGGACAAGCCCCTTAAGGAGGCCCTGGCCATGCTGCCCGAGGCCCTGTACAAGGCGGTTCATGCCAACTGGCAGGCGGGATTGGAGGCCCTGGTGGGGGCGGATAACGGCCTGGTGGTGGGGCGTGGCTACGGGTTTGCGGTGGCCCACGAACTGGCCCTCAAACTCAAAGAGACCAGCGCCTTCCATGCCGAGGCCATGTCCGGGGCAGAGCTGCTCCACGGCCCGGTGGCCCTGGTGGAGCCCGACTTTCCCCTGTTGGTACTGGCACCAAAGGACAAGCCGTTGCCCAGCCTGGTGAGCTTGCTGGAAAATCTGCGGGGCAAAGGGGGGCATCTGCTGGTGGCCTCCTCTGAGGCCGAGGCCCTGGAGCTGGCCCATACGCCCCTGCCGCTGCCCGCCAGGCTTCACCCGGTGCTCGACGCCATTCTGCTGGCCCAGGCCTTCTACCCCTTTGCCGCTGAGCTCTCGGTAGCCAGGGGCTTTGACCCCGATGCCCCGCGTAATCTGTCCAAGGTGACGCGGACTCGGTGACGCGGGCGGAGCGTCTAGGGTCGAGGGAAAACGGCTAGGGTTTAACGCAGGGCCTGAGGCCAGGCTCTTATCATTTGCTCGAGCATCGTCGTTTCAACCCCTCACCCGGCGACAGCAGTTACCGCCAGAATTGTTTTATTTAGCAAAAGGAGTACCAAACTAGCCGTGCTGTCGCCACCCTCTCCCGCAAAGGAAGAGGGAAAGGGGAAAACGATAAAAGCCTGGCCCGAGGCTTCAAGCATCCACAGCGGCCTCAAAGCGCGATAGGATGAAGCCATGGAAATTCGCAAGATTGGTGTGATTGGTGCAGGGCAGATGGGGGCTGGCATTGCCCAGGTGGCGGCCCAGGCGGGTTATGACGTGGTGTTGCGCGACCTCGAGGTCGCCTTCCTCGAGCGCGGCCTGAACACCATTCGGCGTTCACTGGGCAAGCTGCTGGAAAAGGGTAAGCTCGACCAGAGCGCCCACGATGCCGCCCTGGGGCGGCTGACCACCACCGTTCACCTGGCCGACCTGAACGATTGCGACCTGATTGTTGAGGCCATTGTGGAAGACGAGCCCACTAAGCTGGGCCTGTTCCGTGAACTCGACCAGACCACGAAGCCCGGGGCCATCCTGGCCTCCAACACCTCCTCGATTCCCATCACCCGGCTGGCCTCCGCCACCCGCCGGCCTGAGCGCTTTATTGGGATGCACTTCATGAATCCAGTGCCGCTGATGGAACTGGTCGAGGTGATCCGGGGGCATCTGACCGACGATGCCACCACCCAGGCCGTGCTCGAGGCGGCCCGTCGGATGGGCAAGACCCCGGTCGAGGTCAACGACTACCCCGGTTTTGTCTCCAACCGGATTCTTTTGCCCATGCTCAACGAGGCGGTGCAGTGCGTGATGGAAGGCGTTGCCACCCCCGAGGCCATAGACCAGGTCATGAAGCTGGGCATGAACCACCCCATGGGCCCCCTCACCCTGGCCGACTTTATTGGCCTGGATACCTGCCTCTCCATCATGGAGGTGTTGCACCGGGGCCTGGGCGACGATAAATACCGCCCCTCACCCCTGCTGCGCAAGATGGTGCAGGCGGGGCTGCTGGGGCGCAAGAGCGGGCGGGGTTTTTACCGCTACGACGAAAAGGGCAACAAAATCGGATGACCCGCCTGGATCACCTGGTAGTAGCGGCCACAACCCTGGCAGAAGGGCTGCGCTACGTACAGGACACGCTTGGTCTGGAGCTACCGCCCGCTGGGGGCAAGCATCCCTTGATGGGCACGCACAACCGCTTGCTGAACCTGGGCAAGGGGACCTATCTGGAAATCATCGCGGTTGACCCCGAAGCCCCGCCGCCGGCCCAGCCGCGCTGGTTCAACCTCGACGGCTTTAGCGGAGCCCCTCGCCTGCACACCTGGGTGGCCCGCACCGAGTCCCTGGAGCGCTACCAGGGCCTCGAGCTTGGTCCGGCGCGGGAGGCCCGCAGGGGCGACCTGCACTGGCGCATCGCCCTCCCCGAGGACGGACACTTGCACTGGGGCGGGGTAGTGCCCTACCTGATTCAGTGGGGCCCAGGGCACCCTACCGATACCCTGCCGGATGGGGGTTGTCGCCTGCTGGAACTGGTGCTACTCCACCCGGAGCCGGACGCAGTACGTGCTGTGCTGAAAGCGCTGGATCTCGACTGGGGCAAGGTTCGTCTGGAGTTTGCTCCAAACCCCGAACTGATGGCTTTTATCGAGACCCCTGGTGGCCTCAAACTTCTTCGATAGTGAAGCGCACTTTGCCCGCCAGGCTTTCCTCAGGTTGCAAGACCCGCACGCCCGTACCTGGGATACCCTGGGCGTAGAGATTGAAACCATCGGTGGCATGGGTGACGGGCTCGAGGGCTAGCGTTCCGTCGGGGGCTGTGAAAACCACCAGGTGCTCGAAGATGGGGTCGGCCTCGAGCAAAAGCCTCAGATGGGAACCAGCCCACTCGAGCATGGCTTTACCACCCCAACCGCCATACACGTGGTTGAGCGGCTGCGCGCCGACCCGACGCGCCCTGGAAAAGTCCAGCTCAGCCGGAATGGGCTGCATACCTGTGTGAGGAATAAAGCTTGCGTCGGTAGGGTAGTAGCCTCTGGCGCTAAATTCCAAGATGGCCTCTCCCAAACTCCGCACGAAATAGGGGTGAAGCCCGAAGCCTGCGGGCATGGGGCTTTGGCCCTGGTTGACCAGTTCCAGGGTGGTTTCCAAAGTATTGCCTTCCAGGCGGTACAACACGGCCAGCGAGAAGGGCCAGGGCCAGTTTACGTCCTCAAAAAAGCGGCTATCGAAGGTACAGGCCGCCGAACTGGTTGCATGAAACACCTGCCAGGGGCGGCCCCGTACATCACCGTGCTGGGCGTTGCCTTCGGGGGTGTTGGGTTTTAGCTGGTAGGTATAGCCCTCAAACTCGAAGCGGGCGGCCCGGATTCGGTTGGAGTAAGGGGCCAGGGTGAAGCTCGAGTAGCTCGAGGGCTTTTCCGGCAAGGGCCGGGGGGTAGGCCGCATAATCGGCACCCATTCCTCGCCTTGCTTGACTGCAAAAGCGGCTACACTGGCTCCAACCTGGGGGGCAATTTCCAGACGCAACCGCTCATTTTCGATGCGTAGTGACTCCACCCCCCGATTGTATCCTTGTGGCATGTCTTAACGACCGCTTTGGTTGGCCGCAGAGGGCTTGTGGAATGGAGCGAGACGGGCCAGCCATGCGGTCAACCATTCCACCAACCGGCTCAAAGGGCCTTTTTGTGCCTGCCGGCGGGCCGAAAGGGTGGCTTCTTCGGGCCCCACGTCATGGCCAATGGCTTGCGATAAAAAGTAGCGGTGATCGGAAATCCACAGGTACAGGTCGGCCTCGGTGCGGCCCGGGAAGTTCTTCATCACTCCGTTTTCGCGGATTTCCAGGATGGTGGGCAGGTAAAGGTTGTCGTACCAGTCGGTGACGGCTTCTTCCCAGCTGATGGAGCGCTTCTGGTTGAGGCCCATGAAGTACTGATGAGTTCGGATATGGTCGAGCAGTACGTCGTAGCGTCCAGCCTTGCTGAACAGAATGGGCTCGTGGCCTGGGCGCAACTCGGGTAGCCGGGTTTGCTCCAAAAACTGGGCGTACTCGCCCTTCAAAATTACGTCCTTGAGGGTGTCGTCGGGGTCTAAATCTACCGGCACATCCAGCTCAATCACGTAGGCGTCAATAAAGTGCTGACCCTGGGCTTTAGCCAGCGCGGTGCGGTGGTTGCCATCCTTGACGAAATAAATATCGCCTACCTTGTAAACATGAATGGGGGGAAACTCGGTGCCCTCGAGCTGGGCCTGGCGCAGCTTGGTCCAGCGATCCAGGGTAAAAGGTTCTTTGGGCATGAACTCGGCGTCGAAGTCGCCGTAGCGGTCCACGGTACCGATAATTTTATCCACCTCGATGGTTTGTAGCCCCTTGTACGACTCCCCTTTGGGTCGCAACTCCGAGACCGCACTGTAGGGCAGCAGATCGTTGTCCTCGCCGCGCAAACGGCGCAGGATGTCGTGGATCAGTACGCGGCGCGACAGAGCCTCTGCCTCCAGTTGGGCTTGGCGCTCTAAATCCATAGGATTCACCTGTGTATCAACTTCTAATAAAACGTAGTCTCTGTATTACGACCCACTCGAGGTTGCTGGTTGCCTTCCTGAGCGCAGCTTCCCATAACAAGGCGGTCGGTTGTTGTAGCGGGGACAGGGCCGAAGTTTCGCTCGACCCTGCTTCATTATAGCTCATTCGTTCGGGCGCTTTGTGTTTAGCAGCCTTGCGGCCTATTGGGGTGCTGACTTCCCTCATCTGCTCGGTCTAATACCAAATCTGCTCAGAAGTGACCCAAAAGCGATATACAAGTCCCTCGGACGCGCCCCCTGGCGCGGCAAGTGAGGGGCGCGTTTAGCGCCGCTCACGCGCAGAGTTGGTATAAGATGGCCCTTGATGCGCTTGGTTGTAATGGGATTGATGTGCTTGTTGCCACTGGCCTGGGCCTACCCTGAGGGGGTTTTGTACATTCCCCTGGACGACCGCCCACCCAACTGGTCGCCCTGCACCTGGCAGGTGGTGCGTTGCCCGCCTCGAGCCGTCTACCAGGGCCGTGAAGGAGCGAATACATCGGCTCTCTCGAGCTGGTTGCAAGAACAGCCGGGCCGTACCCTGATCGTCAGCCTGGATGCGCTGGTGTACGGTGGGCTGGTCCAGAGCCGCACCTCTAATCTTACCTTGGAAGAAGCTCAGAGCCGCCTGGAAGAGCTTGCCCGCTGGCGGGGGCGCACGGGCGGGCAAGTGCTGGCCTTTGGCGTGATTCCACGCCATCCCGACGCCACCAACCGCACGCGAAACCTGGCCCTGTTGCGCAACCTGGGCGATGGTTTTGCCTATGTCGAAGCACCCTGGGACGATGCCTTGCCAGGTTCCCCCGCCGTGGCCGAGGCCGCCACGCTGCCCATCCCGACGCGGCCTGGGGCCGACGAAGCCGGACAGGTTCTGTTGTTACGGACCCTGAATCCAGGGGTGCGGGTGCGGGTACTCTACGACAATCCCCAGGCGGCCCAACAGGTTACGCGCTACGACGGGATTCCACTCCAGGAATCTATTGCACGGTTACTGGCCTCGGCGGGAGCAGTCCTGGTGGACAGCCGGCCCGATTTGGTTCTGGTGGTGTACAGCGGAGGAGACCCCCGGCGGGGGATTCTGACGGTATTGCGGGGGTTGCGCGAGGCTCCGGTGGCAGTGGCCGATATTGCCCGCGTCAACCGGGGGGATGCTTCGCTGGTACGGTATCTGGTGGCACTGGACCTCTACCGCGATCTGGCTGCGTATGCTGCATGGGGAACCCCCGGAAACAACCTGGGGACTGCGTTGGCCCAGGGGGGTTTATTTGCGATTCCTCTCTGCCAGAAAGCAGGAAACCCTCTGACCGCCTGCGAGGAATGGCGCAGCCGTGCCCTGGCCCAGGCCTACCTCGAGTACCTCTGGGGAGAAATTGGTAGGCCCTGGGTGCGTGCCCGCTTTCCTGAACCCCTCACCGAGGAGGCCGCCCGCTACGTTTTTGAGCGCTTACAATCTGAACCCACTCCACGCTTGGGGCTGGGGCAACTTCAGCCAACGGGTTTGATATTCCCCTGGAGACGCAGTTTTGAAGCAGAATGGCAATACCGTCTGGAATGATCCGTCTGAACGCAATGTTGAGCCCTGGATGCGTTTTGAAATGAGTTAGAAAATGCCTTGCCGAGCGCATTTTCATATGCACAATGAAAACTTGTACTCGAAACAATGGCGGTAGTTGGGATTGCAAGTTGTGATGCATGAACTTGCGCTGTGGTCATATAGCCCTAGGCTATGTTGAGATGAGCGTTCCATATCAGGGCATGCTGGCCCTCTTGCGAGAACTGGTGAGCAGCCCCGACCTGGAGTCGCTATTGACGGCGGCCCTCGAGGGAGCCTTGCGCTTGATTCCTGGGGCTCAGGCCGGCTCTGCCTTGTTGCGGCAAGGTAACTTTTATCGTTTTGTGGCCATGCGAGGCCACAACATTCCTTTGCCCCGATATGCCCTGAGCCTGGAGGACGAGTTGCGCTGGTATGGAGCCAGTCTGGAAGAGGCGCTCCTGGCCCGGCCCAACCTTGTGGAGGTTCGGCCCGAGCTGAGCGGGCTTGTTTCTCAAGACCGGCAGACCCTGCACCGGATTTACTGGGCGCTGGTTGTCCCGGTGCCGCTCAACGGCAAAGTTGAGGCCTGGCTCTGCCTTGACCGCCTTGAGGCGGCTCCGTTCCCTTCAGAGGCCCTACCCCTGGCGCAGGAGTTGGGCTCCAGCTTGGGGGTGGTATTGCAAACCCTCAAGGAGCGGCAAAACACCCAGGCTCGCCTCGAGCGCGAAGAGCGCCTGGCCCGGGTGCTGGGGGTGCTATCTACCTTCCGCGAGGCCGAGCTATTGTGGCAGTCTTTGCCCCATTTAATTCTGGAAATTGTGGGGGAACAGCGGGCGGTGGCCTTGCGCCGGATGGGCGATGAACTCAAGGTTTTTGCAACTGTGCACTGGGAAGATGCGCTGGGCCTTGCTGTGCCGCGCGGAAAAGGGGTTTCCTGGTCGGCTCTGGAAGATCGCCGGGTACAAATGGTGCGCATGGACGACCCTCGCTTGCACCTTTATATAGCCACAGACTCCATGGAGTATGCAGCCTTTGTGCCCGTTCAGGATGCGCACGGAGAGGGCTTTGGGGTGGTAGTGGCTTATTCAAAGCAACCGTTTGAACCCGAGGACGCCGCGGTTCTGGAATCCTTTGGCCGGGGGGTGGGGCAGGTTCTGGCACGCCTGGAAGCCCAAACTGCCCAGGAACGCGAGCTGGTTCGTTTGCAAATGCTGGCCCACATCAGCCAGGGCTTGACGGCAGCACAAACCACCGAAGAGCTTTTGCAGCGGATTGTGCAGGAGGCTCTGGAGCAAACCAGGGCTGCAACCAGTCTGGTTACGCTTTATCGCCCCAAAGATGACCTGCTCGAGGTAGTGGCAGCAGCAGGCCATGCGGCAGAGCTGGCCGTCGGCTCGCGGCATGTGCGGGGGCAGGGCCTGGCCTGGCAGGTACTGGAACGGCGCAGTACTTTATACCCTGGCTCTTATACAAATCTGCCGCTGCCGACGAACTACTCTGTGTGGATATCGGTGGGTGCACTCCCATTACAAAAACCACACTATCGATAGCAGTGGACACAGACTATCAGACCGTACGCAGGGACGTAGCGCAGC
>CAZIXH010000136.1:0-8794 GCA_964543055.1 uncultured bacterium | reverse complement strand
ATCTACAACCGGATCGCGGCCTCGGTACCGGTGCGAGCAGATGCAGAAGTTCGCTTCGAGTATGGGAGTGCTGGCCTTCCCGCCATTCACTACCATGTGGGCCCGATTGCCCTCGAGGGCGACCATCTGGTGGTGCACCTGCTGCCTCCCGGCGTAACCTGCAAGGCCCAGGACCGGGCCATCGCCACAGGTTGTTGTGGGCTGCGCGAGTTGGACGTGGCAACCCCATCTGCTGCCCGTTGCTGCTAAGTGTGGGCAAGGGCATGCATAGCCTTTGTGAACAACGGTTCGGCCCATCCTTACAAAACCCCCTTTTGGGCCATAAGCTAAAGGAATCATGATTACCTACTGCACCGCCACTACCAGCGATTTGCCCGAGATAACGGCCCTGCTCAAAGATGCCCACCTGCCCACAGCGGGTCTGGAAGCGCACATCCTGAATTTCGTGCTGGCCCTCGAGGGCGAAACGGTGGTGGGGTGCGCGGGCCTGGAGGTCTATCAGAATAGCGGCCTGTTGCGCTCTGTAGTGGTCGCACCGGGCTATCGCGCCCACGGCATTGGGGCCAAGTTAACCGAGGGCATGATCGAGCTGGCCCAGCAAAAAAACCTGACCTCGCTCTCGCTCCTGACCGAGACCGCCCAGGATTACTTTCCCCGCTTCGGCTTTGTGCAAGTCCCGCGCACAGAACTACCTGCGGCCCTGAGTGCTTCAGCAGAACTTCAGGGGGCATGCCCCGATACCGCCACCGCTATGCTGCTCAGGCTCGAGTAGCCGCAAGCCTTTGGACATGCGACTTGAGACCTGAGCCACACGAATTTTCACCCAATCCAGCCTCCGAAATCCTCCTGGCCCCCTAAGCCTGACGGTCTCTACCGCAGAAGATTGACCCCCTTACAAACCACCTGACTCCCAGCCAGCCTATGGCCCATCCTGCCCCCACTTCTTCCTATTACGGCTGGCGCATCGCCTGGGCCTTGGCCCTCACCCAGACCATCGGCTTTGGCGTCCTGTACTACGCGTTTGGGGTTTTTGTGAAGCCGATGGAAGCCGAGCTGGGCTGGAACCGCGCCGAGACCTCGGCAGCCTTCTCGCTGGCCTTGCTGGTCTCGGGGCTGGCGGCCATTCCGGTAGGGCGCTGGTTCGACCGTCACGGGGCTCGAGCCCTCATGACCACAGGCTCCATCGGGGGGAGCTTGCTGGTCTGGGGCTGGGCCCATGTGCATCACCTGACCACCTTTTACCTGCTCTGGGCGGGGCTGGGGTTGGCCATGGCCATGGTGCTCTATGAGGTGGCCTTCGCGGTGCTGGCGGTCTGGTTTCGCCGCTACCGCCCCAGGGCCATGCTGGTGGTCACCCTGATGGCTGGGCTGGCCAGCACCATCTTTGTACCGCTCTCGACCTGGCTGGTGCAGCTTGCGGGCTGGCGCGGGGCGCTGGAAATTCTGTCCCTCATCTTTGCCCTGGGCACCATTCCCCTGCACGCCCTGGTTTTGCGCCGTCGGCCCGAAGACATGGGGCAGGTGCCAGACGGCGAGGCTGTGGCGCTGGGTTCCAGGAGCCCGGCCCCGGAAACCAGCCTGAGCACAAGAGAGGCCCTGCGCCAGCCCACTTTCTGGTGGCTTTCGCTCGGGTTCGCCCTGTCCAGGGCTACCAGCATTGCCCTCACCGCCCACATGGTGCCCCTGCTGACCGAGAAAGGTTACGCACCCGCCCTGGTGGCTTTGGCTGCCGGAGGGGTAGGTGTGGTGCAGCTGGCAGGCCGCATCGTCTATACGCCTCTCAGTGAGCGCATCTCGCTCTTTAACCTGAGCAGTGCTTTTCTGGGGGGCTACGCCTTGAGTCTGCTCGGCCTGCTATTTTTGCCGGAGGATGTGAGGCTCTGGGTCTTTGTGCTCTTTTTCGGCCTGGCCAACGGCTCCATCTCCCTCGCCAAGCCTGCCCTGGTGGCCGAAATCTACGGCGCAAAGCACTATGGCACCATCAGCGGTAGCATGACCTCTATCGTGGCGGTGGCCCAGACCATCGCCCCCTTTGGGGCTGGCGCCTTGCACGGGCTTTCCGGCAACTACAACCCGGCGCTCTGGCTTTTTGCGGCGCTGGCTGCCATTTCGGCACTGGCCATATGGCAGGCCCGGCCCAGAGCAGCGCTGGCCCAACCCTGAGGAGGTTCCAGACGTTTCCGATGGCAACTCGAGGCGAATAATCAACTTTCAACGATGCCCCTATGGAAGCGGGTGGTAGGAGGTGGGTAGGGGGATCCTACGTCTGTCTTCTGCCCCCCTGTTCCCTGCCTCCATCGTTCCTGCAGTATGCAAGAAGGTGGTCTTATAGCACCTTTCGCGAGCTGACACTCCCATGAAAAAAGGCCGATACTGTGCCTTGATGCGTATTCTGGTACTCTGCACCCACAACTCCGCCCGGAGCCAGATGGCCGAGGGGTGGCTTCGGTACTGGGCCGAGAGAATGGATTATCCCGCTGAAATCTGGTCGGCGGGCACCGAGAAAACCTTTGTCAAGCCCGATGCCATCACGGTAATGGGTGAGGTGGGCATAGACCTGAGCGCTCACACCTCCAAAACCCTCTACGACCTGCCCGACCCCTGGCACTTCGACCTGGTGCTCACGGTCTGCGACGCGGCGGCTGAAACATGCCCGGCCTACCCCGCCCAAACCCAGCGCCTGCACGTCTCCTTCCCCGACCCCTCCGGCAAGGGCCTGGCGGAATGGCGCAGGGTACGCGATGCCCTGGGCCGGATGAGCCAACACCTGATTCAAAGCCTTAAACAGGGTCAGATGCCAGGCGAGAAAGGCCTGGCCGAAGCCGCCGGGCTTACCCAGGCGCATTAGCAGGAGGTCGGCATGAGGAAACGCAAACTCTCGGTGCTGTTTTTGTGCAGCCATAACTCGGCCCGTAGCCAGATGGCGGAGGCCCTGCTGCGCCACTATGCAGGGGACCGCTTCGAGGTGTACAGCGCCGGGCTACACCCCAGCGAAATCCACCCCCTGACCCGTCAGGCGCTCTCCGAGATGGGCCTGGATATGGAAGGCCAGTACGCCAAAAGCCTGATGGAGTACTGGGGCGGCAAGTACAACTTTACCTACCTGGTGATTGTGTGTAGCCGGGCCGAGCAGGAGTGCCCGCTGTTTCCCTTCAGTACCTACCGCCTGTACTGGCCCTTCGAAGACCCCAGCGCCGCACAGGGCAGCGAGAGCGAGCGCCTCGAGGTCTTTCGCAAAGTGCGCGACCAGATTGCCCACAAGGTTCGGGAGTGGGTACTGGAGCAAGAACAGAAGGGACTCATCCCCAAAAGCGGCACCCAGGCCGCCGAGGTTTGAAAGCACAATCGGCCCTGGGGCGCATCTGGCATACTGAACAGGTGCGTCTACCGTTCTTATTTTTACTGTTTGCAACGGTATTGGGCTCTGCACTTGCTCAGCCGGGGAACGTTTTTCTGAGCGGCGCCCGCCACGAATACCAGCGCTACAACAACTGCGGCCCCGTTACGCTGGGAATGGCCATGAGCTTCTGGGGCAGCCCCCTAACCCAGTACCAGATTGCCCCGGTACTCAAACCCAACAAAAACGACAAAAACGTGAACGCCGACGAGATGGCGGCGTATGCCCGTGAGCGGGGCTTTGGGGTGCATCTGGGGGTGGCGGGTGACCTGAACCTGCTCAAGCGCCTGATAGCAGGGGGTTTCCCGGTGATCATCGAGACCTGGTTCGTGACCCCCGACCACGGCGGCATGGGCCACTACCGCCTGCTGGTGGGCTACAACGATGCCCAGGGCCTCTTCAACGCCTTCGATAGCTACTACGGCCCCAAGGTCACGCTGCGCTATAGCGATTTGGACAAGCTCTGGCAGGTTTTCAACCGCACCTATCTGGTGGTGTATGCCAGGGGCCAGCAAGACAAACTGGCCGCCATTCTGGGGAACCGGATGCAAGAGGGCCTCGAGTGGCAACTGGCCCTCGAGCAGGCCCGGCGAGAAACCCAGCAAAACCCCCAGAATGCCTTTGCCTGGTTCAACCTGGGCAGCACCCTGCTGCGCCTGGGCAATGCCCCGGAAGCAGCCAGGGCCTACGACCAGTCGCGGCGGATCGCCCCCAACCGCACCCTTGACCCCCGCCGTCCGGCCAATGCGGTGAGCAACTGGCCCTGGCGGATGCTCTGGTACCAGTTTGGCCCCTACGAGGCCTACTACCAAACCGGGCGCTATCAGGAAGTCATCGCGCTGGCCAACGATGTGCTGGGCCGGGTAGACGACCACGAAGAAAGCTACTACTGGCGCGGCCTGGCCCGCAAAGCCCTGGGGAACCTGGAAGGCGCTCGAGCCGATTTTCAGGCGGCGTTGCGCTACAAGCCCCATTACCGGGAAGCGGCCCTTGCGCTGCAAGCCTTGCGGGCGCAGGGCTCGAGGTGAGTTATACCAACTCTGCGCGTGAGCGGCGCTAAACACGCCCCTCACTGGCCGCGCCAGGGGGCGCGTCCGAGGGACTTGTATATCGCTTTTGGGTCACTTCTGAGCAGATTTGGTATTAATGCACTCTTCACAGCCGTGGCCGCCCATCCAGGCGGCCACAGTTCAGTCCAGGACAAAGCCTTTTTTGAAGTCGGTTGGCTCAAAACATGTGAACAGCGCTCTACCTCGAGTAGTTCGGCGCTTCTTTGGTGATGGTTACCCCGTGAGGGTGGCTTTCGATCAGGCCTGCGCCGGTGATGCGGGTAAAACGGGTCTCGCGCCGGAAGGTCTCGAGGTCGGGCGCACCGCAGTAGCCCATCGAGGCCCGCAGGCCGCCCACCAGCTGGTAGAGCACGTCGCCTACCGGGCCCTTGTAGGGCACCATGCCTTCAATGCCCTCGGGAACCAGCTTCTTGGCCTCTACATTGCCCGAGCCTGCGCCACGTGGTGGCGTACCTGAGTCCTGGAAATAACGGTCAGCAGAGCCCTGACGCATGGCCCCCATGCTGCCCATGCCCCGGTAGAGCTTGTAGCGTCGGCCATCCTTGAGCACCTCCTCGCCGGGGGCCTCCTGGGTGCCGGCCAGCATCGAGCCGAGCATCACGGTATGGGCCCCGGCGGCCAGGGCCTTGGCCACGTCGCCGGAGTATTTGATACCCCCGTCGGCCACCACCGGCACATCCAGACCCTCCAGCCCGGCTACCGCCTCCATGATGGCGGTAATCTGCGGAACGCCCACCCCGGTCACCACCCGGGTAGTACAGATAGAGCCCGGCCCAATGCCCACCTTGACCGCATCGGCCCCGGCCTCGGCCAGCGCTCGAGCGCCCTCGGCGGTAGCCACATTACCGGCGATAATCTGCACTGCATCACCAAAGGTTTGTTTGAGGTTCCGCAGGGCCTCCAGAATGCCCCGGCTATGGCCGTGGGCGCTGTCCAGCACCAGCACGTCCACCCCGGACTCGACCAGCGCCTGAGCCCGGGTGTCCAGATCCTTCGAGACCCCAACCGCAGCCCCCACCAGCAGCCGGCCCTGGGCATCCTTGGCCGCAAAGGGGAACTTCTGGCGCTTGGTGAGGTCTTTGAGGGTGAGCAGGCCCCGCAGCCGCCCCTCGTGGTCTACGAGGGGAAGTTTCTCGATTTTGTGCTGACGTAGCAGCTGTTCGGCCTCTTCCAGAATGGTGCCGGGCGGCGCGGTGATGAGGCGCTCCACCGGGGTCATGACCTCGGAGACCAGCCGCCCCATGTCGCGCTCGAAGCGCAGGTCGCGGTTGGTAACCAGACCCAGAAGCTTGCCGTAGAAATCCACCACCGGCAGGCCGCCAATCTTGAACTCGCGCATCAGGCGCTCGGCGTCTTCCAGGGTGGCGTTGGGGGCCAGCGTGACGGGGTCCTGGATCATGCCGGCCTCACTGCGCTTGACCTTACGCACCATAGCGGCCTGCTCCTCGGCGCTCATGTTTTTGTGAATGACCCCGATGCCCCCCTCGCGGGCCATGGCAATGGCCATCTCGGCCTCGGTAACGGTGTCCATGGCCGCCGAGAGGATGGGAATGTTGAGCCAGAGCTTCTTGGTCAGGCGGGTGCGGGTGTCCACCTCGCGGGGCAACACCTCCGAGTAGGCTGGAATGAGCAGCACATCGTCGAAGGTCAGGCCTTCTTGCTGGATTTTTTCTGTTCTAGGACGGGATTTGCTAGGGGCCTCGAGCATATTCCACGCAGTATAGCAGCCGTGGATGAAACCACCAACAGAGGGTACGCCTTCTTTGCTTGAACACTTTGCATGCTGTAGGAGCGGTGATGTAGAGCTCAGGGGCTAGGGGCAAGGTGTTGGAGACCCACCACCTACCTCCTACCACCCACTTCCCGTTGAAAGGTTGGTTATTGGTGTAATACCCCTCTTGCAAACCAGGGAGGGAAGCAGAGCCCTGCAAAAGTATTTAGCGGCCTACCATCTCCCTGGGCCTGGGACTCTCGCCCAGGGCATTCTCGCCGGTGAACTCGCGGCCCAGAATCAGGGTGTGGATATCGTGGGTGCCCTCATAGGTGTCCACGGTTTCCAGGTTCAGCATGTGGCGGATGCTGTGGTACTCGAGGGTAATCCCACTGCCCCCCAGGATTTCGCGGGCAGCCCTGGCCCCATTGAGCGCAGCCCGCACATTGTCGCGCTTGCCCAGCGAGACCTGCGCCGGCTTGAGCTTGCCAGCATCCTTGAGCTGGGCCAGCCGCCAGGCCAGCAGGAGGCCCTTGGTGTGGTCGGCAGCCATGCGGACAAGTTTTTCCTGCACGAGCTGTCGGCTGGCGATGGGCGCTCCGAAGGTGGTGCGGCTCTTGGCGAACTCGAGCGCCTCGGTATAAACCGCCTCTAGCGCGCCCAAAGCCCCCCAGGCGATGCCATAGCGGGCCTGGGTAAGGCAGGAAAGCGGCCCCTTGAGCCCCTTTACCCCCGGCAGCATGGCGCTCTCCGGCACCCGCACATCCTCCAGCACCAGCTCGCTGGTGACGGAGGCCCGCAGGGATGCCTTGTGCTGAATCTTGTTGGCCTTGAAGCCCCGGGTGTCGGTGGGCACAATGAAGCCCCGCACCACGCCCTCGTCGTCCTTGGCCCAGACCACCGCAATATGGGCCAGGTTGCCGTTGGTAATCCACATCTTGGAGCCGTTCAGCACATAGTCGCCCCCGTCGCGCCGGGCGCGGGTCTTCATGTTGGCGTCGGGGTCGCTGCCGCCGTCGGCCTCGGTGAGGCCAAAGCAGCCCACGTACTCGCCCGTGGCCAGCCTGGGCAGGTACTCGCGCTTTTGCTCCTCGGAGCCATAGGCCCAGATGGGGTACATCACCAGGCTGCTCTGCACGCTGCAAAAGCTGCGCAGGCCGGAGTCTATGCGCTCGAGTTCATAGCTCACCACCCCGTAGGAGGCCGCGCTGGCCCCCATGCCGCCGTACTCGGTGGGGATGCTGGGGCCCAGAAAACCCATCTCGCCAAACTTGCGAATCAGGTGCGTGGGAAACTCGGCATTCTCCCACCACTCGGCAATGTGCGGCAGACACTCGGCTTCCAGAAACTTGCGGGCGGCTTTCTGAATATCGCGCTCCTCGGGGGTGAGCAGGTCGGCTACCTGGTAAAAGTCAAACATGGGGAACCTCGAGGGCCAATTCTACTTCAGCCCATGCCCCCATGCAGGCGCAAAGCAAAGGTCGCAAGTCAAAACCCAAGTGAGGATGTAGTCCACCGCACCAGGAGCCAGGCTATTTTCAGCTTTCGGCTTTCAGCTTTTGGCTTTAGGCTATTGAGAACCCTCAGGGCAGATACATCTGTTTGAGCTCGAGGATCTCCCGCCGGGTCTCGTCCACCTTGATGTAAAAAGGGGTGTACTTATTAAACGACCAGCCGAAATTACGGCCCCCAAGGCCCTGGATGAGCTGCTGGGGAGTAGCCTGGAAGTATTCCCCGGCATTTTTCAGCAACAGGATTTTGGTGTTGCGGGTGAAGCGGAAGGTGCGAATCAGCGGGTTCTGGTTGGAAATCTCGATACCCGCCGGACAGTCGTCGCGGTTGCAGTCCTTCACCTCGACGTAATCGAGCTTGACCGTCCAGACCCCCTGCACCTGCCGAAAATCGGTGATGAGGGCCTGACGGTTTTGCACCTGGGCCAGACCCACGCCGAGGGCTAACACGAGCAGCGCTACCAGTATCCGCATAGTTTATCTCTCTCCCATTCTGTGGTAGCCAAACCACAGCGCCAGCAGCGCCGGAACAAAGGTTGTGGCAACCACGATTAATAACCACAGGGGGCCTTCTCCACTGCCCAGGTAGTCGGTCTGGCGCTGGGTGATGGCCAGGTACACCGGGCGGCTGGCCAGCACCACCAGCAGCCCCGCATGGAGCAGCGTCAGGCCCATATACAAAAACCCACCTATGCCGATGGGCACCTCGGCGGGGTTGGAAGCATCAAACTTGGGGAAGGCAGCCCCCAGGCCCACCCCCAGGCCAGCGGCTGCAATGGCCGAAGCCAGCCCCAGGATCAGGGAGATTTGGGTGAGGTTGTCGTCCAGGCCAATCACCCTGGGCGAGTAGTAGCCCAGGACTAAGCCCAGCGGCAGCAGAAAGAAGAGGGCCAGCCCAAACCGGGTCAGGAGCAGGGTTTGCTTGGAGACCGGGCCGGTCTGGAGCATCCAGTAGCCCTGGCCCTCGAGGCTGTAAAGCGGATACGCCAGCCGCACCCCCACCCCCCCAATCACAAACCCCTGGAAGGCCAGGTGCATGAAACCCGCCACCAGTTGGAACCGGGTATCACCCAGGGGCAGGTACTGCAAGCTGGTGGTGTAGAGC
>CAZIXH010000135.1:0-6429 GCA_964543055.1 uncultured bacterium | reverse complement strand
CAGATTGCACCTCACACGGGCAGGGGTTCATAGCAGCTACCAGGAGAAACCGGGCCGGGTAGGTGAAGCTGGCCCGGGCCCTCGAGATGGTGACCACGCCATCTTCCAGGGGTTGGCGCAGCACTTCCAGGGCATCGCGGGAAAACTCGGGAAACTCGTCCAGGAACAACACGCCCCGGTGGGCCAGGGAGATCTCGCCGGGCTTGGGGATGGTACCGCCGCCAATCAACCCGGCATCCGAGACGGTGTGGTGGGGGCTGCGAAAGGGGGCGGTTTTGAGGAGGCCCTTCATGAGCCGCCCGGCGGCGGAGTGGATGCGGGTGACCTCGAGCGCCTCCTCCGGGGCCAGCAGTGGCAGCAGACCCGGCAGGCGCTTGGCCAACATGGTCTTGCCCGAGCCGGGGCTGCCGCTCATCAGCAGGTGGTGCCCCCCAGCAGCGGCGATTTCCAGCGCCCGCTTGGCCTTGGCCTGGCCCTTGACATCGAGCAGATCGAGGGAGGCATCCAGGCTTTGCACAACCTGGCCCGCACGGGCGGCTGGCAGATCTTCGGCCCCCAGCAAAAACTGCACCAGCTGCGCCAGATGCGCCGCCCCAAACACCTGCACCCCTTCAATCAGGGCGGCCTCTTCGGCAGAAGCCTGGGGCATCAGGAGCTTGTAGCCCTCTTGAAGGGCCCCCAGGGCCAGGTTAACCGCCCCCGGAACCGGGCGGAGTTCCGCGTCCAGGCCCAGTTCGCCCGCCGCCGCAAAGCCTTTCAGGGCTTCGGGGGGAAGGGTTCCCTGTGCACAGAGCAGCCCCAGGGCAATGGGCAGGTCGTAATGGGTGCCTTCCTTGCGCAGTTCCGCCGGGGCCAGGTTAATCACCACCCGCCCCTGGGGATAGGGAAAGCCGGCGTTCTTGAGGGCGGCTCGCACGCGCTCGCGCGACTCCTCCACGGCCTTGTCGGGCAAGCCTACCACGGCGTAGAAGGGCATCCCTTGCGAAACGTCCACCTCGACCGTGATGGGCTGGGCCTCGAGGCCAAATAGACTGTAGGTTCGTACCTGGGCCAGCATAGCTACTGCCCATTAGCTTAGCGGGCCGGTTTGTAAATCTTGGGTAATGTGCGACGGCTACTGGGCCAAAAGGCCCGCTGGACACCTGGCAACGTGAGTCCCTCTTTCCTCCAGGCTGTTATGCTGTTAGCCAATGAACGACCATCACGGCCTGGGTGAGGAAGACCAGCATCAGCACACCCCCCGTCGCTTGATCGGGGAAATACCGTATGAACTGCTCCTTTCAGCGCCCAGGGTTATTGCCGAGGGCATTCGGGCTCGGTTGGAACAAAGCCGTATTCCGGTTTACCTCGAGACCCCCTTTACCAGCTTTGGCCTGCCCGAAGCCTACATGGGCACCTACACCGGCGATGTGAGCCTCTGGGTGCCCGAGGTGCTGCACGAAGAAGCCGTGCTAATCATGGAGCGCGACCACCAAGGAGAGCCATCATGAGCGTAGTGGGGATAGACCTGGGCGGAACCAAAATTATGGCGGGGGTGCTGAGCGAGGGCGTTATCCGGGCCAGGGTCACGGTGCCAACCCCCGAGGAGGGCGGCAAGGCGGTTATTGCCGCCATGGCCCAGGCCGCTTTATCGGCCATAGAGGCCGCAGGCGTCGGCGTCAAGGCCATTGGCCTGGGCACGCCGGGGCCGCTGGACTTCAAGCGAGGCCGTATCAAGTTTGCCCCCAACATCGCCAACTTCACCGACTTTCCCATTGTGGAGCTCTTGGAGGAGGCCACCGGCTACAAGGTCTACATGGAAAACGACGCCAACGCAGCGGCACTGGCCGAACACAAGTTGGGCGCAGCCCAGGGCGCCGAGAGCACCCTTTTCATGACGGTTTCGACCGGGGTGGGCGGCGGTTTTGTATGGGGGAACCGGGTGCTACGGGGCGTGAATGGTCAGGGGGGCGAGATTGGGCACATCACCATGCAGCCGGGCGGCCCCCTGTGCGGCTGCGGGCTGGATGGCTGCCTCGAGGCGCTGGCTACGGGCCCGGCCATGGAGCGCATGGCCCTGGCCTCCTTCAAGCGCGAGATGGGAACCCGCGAGCTATTTGCCCTGTTCCAGCAAGGCGACCCCAGGGCCAGCCGGATTGTGTTGCAGGCCGCAAGCTGGGTGGGCGTTGCCCTGGCTTCGTTGGTGAAGTGCTACGACCCCGAGGTGGTGGTGCTGGGGGGCGGGGTCGCGCTCAACGCGGGCCCGGCTTACCTGGACGAAGTGATGCACTCGTACCACCGCTACATGGAGAACTGGATCACCCCGCCCATCCACCTGGCCAAGCTGGGGAGCGAGGCCGGGCTCTTGGGGGCGGCCCTGACGGCAGCCCTCGAGGTCGGCGAAGCCTAGCCAGCGTTGTCAAAAGCACACAGTTTTGCCCGCGGGCCGCTTACACTCCTGATTGGCTATGATTATCATGTACACCACCTCCTGGTGCCCCGACTGCCGCGCCACCAAACAAGCCCTCGCAAGCCTCGGCCTGCCCTATACCGAAGTGGACATCGAGCAGGACTCGAGCGCTGCCGAGCTGGTGATGAAGGTGAACAACGGCAAGCGCAGCGTACCCACCCTGGTATATGGCCACCACGCCGCCTCGATGAGCCGCTTCTCCATCGCCAAGCTCAAGAGCTGGCTCGAGCAGGCGGGCCTTCAGGCAGGCAGCTATCAGGCATAACGCTGTTACGATCTATCTCTAACGAACCATCCAACCCAATCAAAACCGGGGCTTCACGCCCCGGTTTTTGTGGAGGATTCAGTATTTCCTCGCGGCTTCTACCGCGCTACGAAAAAATTCCAGTACCTCTACTTTCGGCGCGGACTGGGCCTGGGCTGCCGGAGCTATCCTGTAGGAGGTGGCCTCTAAATCAATCAGGCCGCTTTCGGCGCTGCTGGTGAGGCGGATGCTGGCCCCCGCCGGCACCCGGAACCAGATGTCGAGTTCTTCTTGCAAAGGCAGCAGCAAGGCGTTGTCGGCCAGGGCGCCCGCCTGGATGCCCGGAAGGAAAATCACCCTTGCCTCGCGGGGCTCCTGGATCTCCAGCGTGAGGGGCGCAGCACGGCCCGAGATGCCCACCCCCAGGGGGTTTTCCACATAGACATGGCCCTTGAGGTGCAGCAGGGAAGCTTCATCGTGGCTGGCCCACATGATGCCCGAAGTGGTGGCCTGGGAAGGGGTGCGTACCCAGCGCACATGGCGGCCATCTACTTCAAAGCCCTGTCCAAAACGGGCTTCTTCTAAGAGCGCCAGCTCGCTGCCCCTGGCAATCTCACCCACACTCGGCCCCATCGGTAGGGTTTCGTTCATGCCCAGCCAGGCCTTGAGGCCGTAGCGGGTCCAGCCCGGCAGGGTATTCACGAAGGTGCCCCAGTCGGCGGTGTCGCCGGCCATCAGGCGGTGGTAGGCCTCGGCCATGCGCTGTTCTTCCATGGCACATTGCAGAGCTGCCTGGCGGTGGTACTGCTGGCGGCGGCCCGGTTGCAGCCCCAGGTACAGAACCCGGCGGCTGGCATCGTCGGAGAACTGCCACTGTCCGGCATAGACCAGCCAGCCCCGGCGCTCGAGCTCGTCCAGGTAGGGCGTGGCCTCCAGCGCATCCAGCAAGCCCTGGCTGTAGGGGCCGGGGTGCACCGAGAGGCGCTCGAGGGATAGGCGAGCCTCCAGTGAAAGCATACGGGCCTCGAGCTGCACCTGGGCCCGTACCCGTTGGGGCAGGGGCACCTCAGCACCGGTGTGGGGCACCGCCAGCAGCTCGCGCAGGTGGCCGGGCGAGCCACCCGAAGCCAGGAACAAGCGTGCCGCCTGTACAAAGGGGAGGTTTGAGAGCATTGAGGCGCGGGCCTCGGCCCACGACAGGGGCGGCAGGGTGATGTAGCGGGTGCGTTCGGCGGGATAGTGGCTGCGCAACTCCAGGATCAGTTTGGGGTCTTCCCCGTAGGAGGAGCGCTCCACCACCCACAGCCCATCGCGATCGGTGAGGATGCGCTCCATGGAGACATCGGTGTAGGGCGGGCGCAGGTAGTGCAGCGCCTTGCCACCCCCCCTGGGGCCTTCCAGGAAAGGCATCCCCAGGGCTTTGGCCAGGGCCTGGGCAAAAGCTGTGCGCCCCGAGCCGGGCCGGCCCATCAGGATCAGCACCGAGGGCAGGGTCAGTTGTGAAGCCACCTCCTGCACCAGGCGTTCGCGTCCGACGGTACCCGAGCTATTAGCCATAAGCTGCGAACGCTGGCCCTCGAGCCAGGCTCTAAACTCCACCGAGAGCTCCTCCAACCCTTCCATAGGCGCCCCTGGTGAAGGGGTGCGATCCAGAGAGACAAAGGGCGGAAGCTGCAGGGGATCTTCGCCTGCTTTGAACAGGGTATAGCCCAGGGGGGCCAGGGCCTGACTCAGGCGGTGCAGTTCAACCCGCAGGTTCTGCGAGGCAGCGGTGTGACCCCAGAGCAGATCGGCCAACACCTCGCGCCGGGTGGCTCCTTCCAGGGCCAGGTAATACAGAATGGCCAGACCTTTGCGCTGTAGCTTTAACTCGCGGCCTTGATACTCCAGCCGGGCTGGGCCCCATAGTTTGAGTTGGATTGGTCCTCCAGCTTTATTCATGCCTACACTCCTTGCAAATCCCCTTGGGGCGTGGCTAAAGTCCCGGTGCGAATCCCTTGCTGGCAATTTCCGCGATATTTGCGGAGTGCGATGAGTGCATTGGGGTATACCACCAGGGCCGATTCCGCACGGGATTGCTTCCACAACCCCTGCCGGGAAATAGACGTGGCCCGGTGACGATCTTCACCGATCCGCGTCCTTTGCTCGTTACCTCCCTTTCTCAAGCGTGAACTCCTTCGTTAAACCTCTCATGCAGAGTAACACGGTGAAAGGGAATCCCGTGTTCAAAATGCACAACCCAGGTCACACCCCCGTTTTGGGGGGGTATGTGTCGTTATCGCGCTCTTCACAGATGCGGCCTCCCATCCCAGCGGCTATGGTTCTTTCCCGCACAAAGAACGTCTGACACCGGATGGCTCCATCTTTGCCTAGAGCGCTCTATGTGGGAAACACCACCCCCCGAGACGCGCTCCCCTGTTCTCTTCGTTCGGTGCTGTGATGAATAAACATGCCTGAGGGGCCCCGCCATAGGACAATCGGTAGGTATGTGGCCCATTAAAGTTTTGATTCTTCTGGCGATGTTCAGCGCAGCCTTCGCACAAAACCCCTGGCCTCCCCGGCTCGAGACCGGCCAGGTCTGGAACTTTACCTTCGAGGTGCAGGGCCAGCGCTTTGCCTGGAACGTGCGCCTGGGTTCAGCCCAGAACGGCATCTTCGAGGCCCAGGCCCAGGGGGTAGACACCCGGGCCGCCCAGGTGGCCTACTTTGCCGACACCCTGCCCGGCACTAACTACAAAAACGTGCTGGTTTTCGACTTCAAAGCGCCCAGCACGGCCTCGAGCTTCGCCTCTCCCTTTACCTGCCTCATCCAACCCGACGGCAAGGGCACGGTCGCCCTGGCCGGAATCCCCTGCTCGGCCACGCTGGGTAGCGCCGCCGCCGGCACATCGGGTAGTTCCGGCGCCCCGGTCTGGCTCAAAGAAGCCCGCAAGGAGCCGGTAGCAGGCCAGACCTGGCGCCTCGAGACCTTCAACGTGACCTGGAACCTCACCCTGAGCAAGGCCGAGAGCGACGGGTTCTCGGGCACTGCCCGGATGGTGGAAAACCGCAGCGGCGAGGCGCTCCCTACCGACTGGGCCATGCGCCTGTACTATGTGGGCCGCACCCTGCGCCTGGATGTTTCCGTGGGACAAGCCCTCATCTCCTGCCTGCTGGACGACCAGTTCCAGAATGCCGTGGACGGGGTGCTGCGCGGCGAGGCCAACCTCTACAGCCAGGGCCAGCAGGGCAGCCGGGGCCAGAGTGGTTGCCGGGTGGTGCTAAACCCCCGCTAAGCGAAGCTCGAGCCCACTCATTCCCCAGGAGTGTGCCTCCTGGGGCGTATTTTTTTACGCGTCCTGGCATTGGGCTTTGCGCTTTTGGCCTTTGGCTTTAGGCTATATCTCGTGCCAGGAATTGCCATCATTGGAGCCCAGTGGGGCGACGAAGGAAAGGGCAAGGTGACCGATGCCCTCGCAGAGAATGCCGACTTTGTGGTGCGCTACCAGGGCGGGGCCAACGCCGGCCACACCGTGGTGGCCCAGGGCAAAACCTTCAAGCTGAACCTCCTGCCCACCGGGGTCATCCACCCCCAGGCCACCAACATCCTGGGCGACGGCATGGTCATAGACGCCTTCCGCTTCGCCGAGGAGATGCAAAATATCCGCGCCCAGGGCTTAGAGCCCAAAGTACTGGTCTCGGACAAGGCCCATCTGGTACTCCCCCACCACAAGCACGTGGAGGCCCGCAACAACTT
>CAZIXH010000134.1:0-8544 GCA_964543055.1 uncultured bacterium | reverse complement strand
GATTTGAACCGACGACCGCTCGATTACGAATCGAGTGCTCTACCGCTGAGCTACACCGGCACGCTGGGTTATTTTAGCGGTAAAGTGCCCGGGGGCACAACTCCTCATACCAAATCTGCCCAGAAGTGACCCAAAAGCGATATACAAGTCCCTCGGACGCGCCCCCTGGCGCGGCAAGGGAGGGGCGCGTTTAGCGCCGCTCACTTGCAGAGTTGGTATCAGATCAGCTATGGCATAAGCCCCGCGTGGGTGGTAAAGTCACGGCGATGAGCCGTAAAGACGGACGACAAGCCCACGAACTCCGCCCCCTGTCGGTTCGGGTGGGCTATGTGCACTATGCTGAGGGGTCGGCCCTGGTAGAACTGGGAAATACCCGGGTGCTGGTGAATGTTTCCCTCACCGAGGGCGTACCCCGACATGTCTCGGGACGGTCAGGCTGGCTGATGGCCGAATACAACTTGCTGCCTCGCTCCACCAAAGAACGCAAGGAGCGTGAGCGGCAAAAAATCTCGGGCCGCACGGCAGAGATTCAGCGGTTTCTGGGCCGGGCTTTCCGGGCCGCGCTCGACCTGAGCTTGTTGCCCAACAAGACAGTTGTGATTGATGCCGATGTGCTCCAGGCCGATGGGGGAACCCGTGTGGCCTCGCTGCTAGGGGGGTATGCCGCCTTGCATGTGGCGATGGATCGGCTGGTGAACCAGGGCAAGATAGACGAGTGGCCCCTGACCGAGTTTGCGGCGGTCAGTGTGGGTTGGATGGGTGAGGACACGCTGTTGCTCGACCTGTCCCAGGTCGAAGACGAGAATGCCTGGGCCGATCTGACGGTGGTGGCTACCCAGTCTGGCGACATCATTGAGCTGCACGGGGCGGGCGAGGGCCGTCCGGTGCCTAAAGCAATTTATCAGGCCATGTTGGAACTGGGGCTGGCCCAAATTCCCGAGATGGTGAGACGGGTTCACGGACAGCTCAAAAATCGCAATTGACGAAAAGTCAATCCCAGCGCCAAATCGCTTTGGGCATGATATAGCGGTATGAGACGATACGGGCACGTGGCTCGGATCGATTGGCTCATAATCCCATTCTTTTTCCTCAGTCTGCAGTTAAGATGATTTAGATGCGTCTCTTAATTGCCACCTCCAACCCAGGCAAGTTCCGCGAAATCAAAGAAGGGCTTGCGCCCTTGGGTTGGACGCTGTTTTCCCTGCTTGACTATCCCTTCAAAATGCCCCCTGAAGAGGGTTCGACTTTTGAAGACAATGCGGTGCTGAAAGCGGCTTTTGCAGCCAAGCACAGCGGTATGCCCACCCTGGCCGACGATTCGGGCCTCGAGGTCGCGGCCCTGGGGGGGGAGCCAGGAGTGTACTCGGCCCGCTACGGCAACAAGAAAACTGACATGGAGCGCAATGTGTATTTGCTCGAGCGCCTCAAGGGAGTTCCCAAAGCCGAACGCAAAGCCAAGTTTGTGGCGGTGGTGGTGATTGCCTACCCCGATGGCTACATGGAGCTTTACCGGGGTGAGACCGAAGGGGAAATCCTCGAGGCTCCCAGGGGCGAGTGGGGCTTTGGCTACGACCCCTTGTTTTACCTGCCCGAAGTGGGCAAAACCTTTGCCGAGATGACCCTCGAGCAGAAAGCCGCTCACTCCCACCGCGGCAAAGCCCTGCGAATGCTGGTAGAGGCCCACAAGTTTGGGCTGCCCCGCAAAGAGCAGCCCCTTCATGAATAGCCACTGATACCAACTTGCTGGCCTATTTTCCTAGGAATCCAATCCAAACGCCCAGAGTATGCGTAACCTGGATTGGAGGCCAAAGTATGAAGCGATGTCAGGGCTAAGTTTGCATGACATAACACTACGAGCAGGACAGTTCACGGTTTAGTTAACTGGCCGGTATGGGTTACATCCGAGTATCCTGATTTTGATGCGAGCTGTACTGTTGCTATTGCTGTTTTTATTCGCTGCCTGCCAGCCCAGCAACCCACAGGCCTGCGTTGTGGTTCGGGCGCTTACCATTGAAGAAGGCTTCAAGGCAGGCAACACCAATTCCTCGGATGTAACCATTAAGAAAGGGGGTTGTATCGAGTTTGTAAACGAAGACCCGACTCAAAACACCCACCTGGCTCAAAGCAAGCCTGGCACTCCTCAGGAGCTACAGTTCACCACCATCAACCTGGCTCCAGGAATCGAGAACAAAGTGAAGGTGGTCTTCAACATTGCTGGCGAAATAGAGTACATTTGCAGCCTGAATACGGGCAATATAGTCCACGCCCGGACCATGTACGGCAGGATTACTGTTTTACCCTGATATTTTGCTCGATTCTCCTGGGAGATCTGCGCTTTGAGTCCATCGAAACGCCTGAAACCTTGATTTGTTGCGCCGTATCTGGCGCCATCAAGAAAACTGTTGTACACCAAGATAAAGGTTATTTGGTGCGATAGAAGATGAAAATAGCCTGTGAGCCACGCAAGCACTAACTGGCTGCAGGCTGCTCTATGCCAACACCTTTTGGGTGCTTGGCTACAAGGAGGCTCTTATGCCAAGGTATTTGATGGTTTTTACGCTTTTGCTGGCTGTGCTGTCGCCGTTTGTTTTGGCTCGAGGCCCCTACCGCTTGCAGGCCATTACGCAGTTCAACCTGGTAGCCGACCGCGGTGATGTGCGCACGGTAACGTGTCAGTATTGTCACGTCAATGCAAACGGGGGGGCTCCCTGGAACGCCTTTGGTAATGAAGTGCGGGCCAACTTCAAAGGCAATATTGGCGATGCCCTCTACGAAGCCCTCAAGGCCATGAAAGACTCCGATGGCGATGGCTATGCTGATGCGCTCGAGGTCTTTGCCGGAACGCTACCGGGCGATGCCAACAGCAAACCTCTGGTTACCCCACAGTTCCTTATGCAGAGCCTGGAAAAAGCTGGTGGTGTGGATATTTACAAACCCAGGTAAGGGCTGGTGAATCGTGTGGGCGAACCTTGTGTTCGCCTGCTTTTTTTGTGCACGATTGGGTTATGTCTAAGCTTCGTGGGAAAGTGGCGCTGGTTACCGGAGCCTCCTCGGGAATAGGCCAGGAGATCGCCAAGCAACTGGTTGCAAATGGGGTGGGGGTGGGTTTGTTTGCCCGTAGCCAGGCCAAGCTGGCCCGCCTCGCGGGGGAGTTGGGTAGCAGCCTGGCCCTGCCAGGAGACATTACCCGTTACGAGGATGTAGAGAAAGCAGTATTGCAGCTCGAGGGCCATTTTGGCGGCCTGGACTACCTGATCAACAACGCCGGGGTGGGCATTTTCAAGCCCGTCCACGAACTCGAGCCCGAGGAGTGGCAGCAGGTGCTGCAAACCAACCTGACCGGGCCTTTTTTTGCCACCAAAGCCAGCGTGCCGGCCATGCAGAAGCGGGGTGGGGGCCACATCGTCAATATCGGTTCCCTCGCTGGAAAGAATGCCTTTGCGAACGGGGCTGCCTACAATGCCAGTAAATTTGGCCTGCTGGGCTTTTCCGAAGCCTCCATGCTTGATCTGCGATACTACGGTATTCGGGTCAGCAGTATTCTGCCTGGCTCCGTAGACACCCCCTTTGCCGGTAACAACACCGGCGCTGCCTGGAAAATCCAGCCCCAGGATATTGCCCAGGCAGTGTTATACCTGCTGCAAAGCGACCCCCGAATCATTCCCAGCCAGCTCGATTTGCGCCCCAGCCAGCCGCCGAGGAAGTGAACAACGGAAAAAGGCTCTCGGATACCTGTCGTGGTCCCACCCTATGCCTTACACGGTGGGGCGTAAGGTACCGGGCACAGCAAAAATCGCTGTTTGATGCAAGCACTGATACGAAATCTGCTCAGAAGTGACCCAAAGGCGATATACAAGTCCCTCGGACGCGCCCCCTGACGCGGCAAGTGAGGGGCGCGTTTAGCGCCGCTCACGCGCAGAGTTGATATGGGATATTCGTGAGAGGAGAAAGGTAGAGGGGTTCAAGATCGATGAAACCGGACAATTGTCCCCAATGCAGGCTTTGTGGCCCTTCCTTGCAAACTCATCAGAAAATCTCTCTGGTACGCATAGCTTGAAGCAACTTTTAGCCGTGTCTTGGGGTGATTCCAGACTCTTTACATCATCAAAGAATGTAGTAAGATACCACTAGACGCAGAAGGCAGATGGTCTGAAAACAACGTTGAGAACGTTGTGGAAACGCTGCCAGGAACTGCTGTCAGAGGTTCAAAGCAAGCTGTGTCCTGGTTTGTCCAGAACATAGCTTGAAACTAGGAGGAGGACATGAAAAAAGGTCTTTTGATTGCAGCCATAGCGGCCCTGGGTTTGGCGGGCTCGGCTATGGCACAGGGCCGGCTTACGGTCTGGACGCACTACGGCGGCCCTGAACTGGCCTGGCTCAAGCAAACTGCGGCCAACTTTAGCAAGAGCAGCGGAACCCAAGTAGAAATCGTCGAAGTACCCTTTGGCGATATCCAGAACAAGTTTATTCTGGGTGCGCCCCAGGGCCAGGCTGCCGATCTGGTGGTGAGCATTCCCCACGACTGGGTAGGGGCTATGGCGGCGGCGGGTGTGTTGGAGCCCATGGGTAAGTATGCGACCAGCAGCTATGTCCAGAGCCTTTCGGATGTAGCGGTAGAAGCCCTCACCTTCCGCAATCAGCTTTTTGCGTTGCCCATGTTTGCCGAGTCGGTGGCGCTTATCTACAACAAGAAGCTGGTCAAGGAAGCCCCCAAAACCTGGGACGAGTTTCTCAAGATTGCCCAGGACAACACCAAGGGCAACTCCTTTGGCTTCCTTTACGACCTGGCCAACCCCTACTTCAACTATGGCTGGTTCACGGCGTATGGGGCCTCGGTGTTTGGTCGCACGGCACAAGGGGTAGACGCCAGCCAGACCCGCCTGGGCGGCGATGCAGGGGTGCGGGCTGTCAACTTCATCAAAGACCTGCGCTACCGTTACCGCTTGATTCCCGAGGGCGTGGACTACGGCGTGGCCGACAGTGCTTTCAAAGAAGGGGCCCTGGCCATGATTCTCAACGGCCCCTGGGCGATTGGCGACTACAAGAAGGCTAATATTGACTTTGGTATTGCGCCCTTGCCCAACCCCCCCGGTGGTCAGCAGTGGCGTCCGTTTGTAGGGGTGCAGGGTGTGGCCATGAACGCCTACTCGCGCAACAAGACCGCCGCCGCCAACTTTGCCAAGCTGTTGGTCACCACCCAGAACCAGGTGGCCTTCAACAAGGCGGGTGGCCGTCTACCGGTTTCCAAACAAGCTGTACAGCAGCTGCGCAATGATCCGGTAGTGGCGGGTTTCTCGGCTACCATTGCGCTGGGTTCGCCCATGCCCAACATCCCCGAGATGGGTAAGGTGTGGGGGCCATGGGGGAATGCCCTTTCGCAGGCCGTCCAGAAGTCGGACACCAACGTGGCTCAAATCGTGGCAGCCATGGTAACAGAAATTAACCGGGGCCTTTCGGGCCGATAGAGCATCCTCCCACGAACACCTGATACAGCGAAAACCTTTACTTCCAGAACCCCCTTCGCACGAAGGGGGTTTTTATCCATGGGTAGATGAGAGAAAAAAGTGTGCATTCCAACATCGAAATTAGGCGCCGATAGGCTACTCTAATTTTCATAGCTGCGCCCAGCGCACGGACAGGAGATCCTAAGATGCGGCGTTCTTGGCTAATTTTTGCGGTAGTGGCTTACCTCGGCATGTTGGCTGCGGTGATTCATGCACAGCCCGTACAGACGCCCCGAACCCTGACCGCCGAAATTCGAAGTGCCCTCGAGCAGGTCTACACCCGTGCTTTGCCTGCAGCGTTGCGTATCGAGACCGTTCCCGAAGGTACGGGTTCCGGTTTTTTTATCAGTCCGGATGGGCTGGTCATGACCGCCTATCACGTGATTGAGGACACCAGCAGTTTTCGGGTGGTCAACTCCAAGAACGAATCGTTCCCTGCCGAACTGGTGGGCTACGACGAGTTCCGCGATATTGCCATTTTGCGGGCCAGGGTGAACGCACCGGTGCCGTTCTTGCCGCTCGAGACCGGCCAGGGTCCACGCACGGGCGAGCCCTTGCTGGCTATCGGGAACTCGAGAGGGGCGTTTATTGCGCCACGCTATGGGCTGGTTAATACCGTTGAACGCGATATTTTCCCCTTCTTCAACTCCATCGCCATTTCCACCACCATTCCCCTGGCCCCCGGCGACTCGGGTGGCCCGGTTATCAACCAGGCCGGGCGGGTGGTGGCGGTAGTGGTGGCGATTGGCCAGCCCAACGGGGTATTTGAGAGCTACCTGTCGCCTTTACTGGGCTTGGGAGAGGTAATTGACCAGCTCCAGGCGGACCGGAAACGCTATGTTCCCTATATCGGAGTGCAACTTTTCCAGATTGATGATGACACTGCCGCCACCCTGCGCATCCCCAAGGAAGGGGTTTTGATCCGGGGACTGTTGCGTGGGGGCGCTGCCGAGCGGGCCGGTTTGCGTGGCTTTGTGGTTCGCCGAGAGAACGGCCAGGAAGTCTACGACTTTGACGTGATCCTCGAGGCCGATGGCCGGAAATTCAACGATGTCACCGAGCTCCAGCGCTATATCCGCAGCAAAGAGGTGGGCGACAACGTGACCCTGACCATACGGCGGGGCAGCCAGACCCTCAAGATTGAACTCAAGCTCACCGCCAACCCAACCCGGCGCAGTTAAGTTGCGCCCGTTTAAGGTTTGGGGATGAATCCAGTCTGCGCTAGAAAATCATGCTCCGGGCGCAATACCCGAATGATTTTCGATCACGCCATTATCCAAAATATAGGCGGGAGGCACTTAGAGCCTATCCGAAAAGCCCTGTTGCCCTGAGGCAGATAAGCGCACAAGCAAGATGGAGGAAACCCAGGTAGTTCTCCGCCTTCTTTTCCCAACGGATCAACAAGCGCCGGTAGCGGTTGAGCCAGGAAGCGGTGCGCTCCACCACCCAGCGACGGGGTTGCTTATGGGGGTAGCGTACCTGCTCGGCCCGCTCTTCCCGCCTTGAGCGGATGTGGGGAACATACCCATGCGCCTCCACCAGGGGTGGAATGTCCAGGTAGTCATACCCCGCATCCAGGCATAGATGCCAGTTCGTCTCAGGCTCGGGCTCTATGGCCAAGACCAGCGCCGCCAAGGTAGCCTCCAATAGCTTCTTGTCATGCCGCTGGGCCCCCTCGATCTCCACCGCCAGGGGCAGCCCCTGCCCCTCCACCAGCAGGCTACGCTTGCACCCCAGCTTGCCCCGGTCGGTGGGGTTGGGCCCGGTTTTTTTCCCCTCCCAGCGGAGCCTTGACCATCGAGCCATCCGCCGCCTGCCATTCCAGGTTCAGCTTCTGCATCACCTCCAGGCTCAGCAGGCCCTGTTGCCACAGTCGCACAAACACCCCTTCTGTGATCCATGCTTGAAACCGATCATGCACCGTGCTCTTGGCCCCCAGGCTACGGGGTAGGGCCGCCCACTGTATCCCGGTACGCAAGACGTACAGGATTGCGGTCATGGCCTGACGATCCTCCATCCGGGGACGACCCGCCTTGAGTTTGGGCTTGGGCGGTGGCAGGCACTGCTGCATGGCCTGCCAGAGTTCATCGCTGATCAGGTACTCCGGGGGCAGCCCGTAGTCAGCGGGAAGGTCGTGTTTCTTCTTTTGCTTGCGCTTGTGCTTGCTCCTTTTTCCCTTGGGCATGACGTTAGTGTAACAAAAATAATGCTACTTTCCGGATAGGCTCTAAGAAGACCCGCACCCAGCCCTGCGGGTCTACCCGTCCCACCAGTAGCCAGGCTGCCCCGCTAATCTCCCAGGCCAGCCGCGCGCCCCCGGCGCTGCCGCGCGAGCCCGCGGCCAGGTCGTAGCTGCCCTGCCAGGGCATGTCCGGCAACAAAATGGCGGCCAGCGAGGGCGGGGCCACCCCCAGCCCTCCCGCTACCGCCTGTGCGATGGCATGGCCGCCCGGCCCCGCAAAGGGCAGCACCACGCCCCGGTTTACGGGCACTGCCTGTTCCACAAGGGCCTGGTCTCCCTTGCCCCAGGCCCCGGCTCCCAAAACCACCAGCAGCAACACCCAGAACCCGTGTGTCATAGGGTCATCTTACCTGGGCTGCTGGCCTCGGGAGGGCCTCGAGCTACACTGCTGCAATGAAGCCGTGGCTGCGACATGGGCTGGTGTTGGGTATTATTGCGCTCCTGAGCATGGGCCCCTTGCTGCTGGCGCTGTTGGCCGGAGCCTTTGCCCAGGCCAATGGCTGCACCCTGCACGAAGGGAGTGTCAACCCCTGCGTGGTAGGGGGGCGGGATTACGGCGAAACCCTTTACATGCTGGGGGTGATGGGCTGGTTCGCCCTGATCACCCTGCCGGGCGGGATGCTGGCCGCGGGCGTGTAACTGTCCGTTATACACATCTGACGCTGCCGACGATCGACCCTGTGTAGAGCTCGGTGGTGCCGGTATCAATAACAAAAAAACTCATTAAAGCCATCTTCCTTGAACATCCTAACCACGAGGTAAAACCCAGACCACCAAACACCTATAGATATAATGATT
>CAZIXH010000133.1:0-2705 GCA_964543055.1 uncultured bacterium | reverse complement strand
AGGCCACCCACCTGGGGATTTTCATGTCCAATCTGATACCCGACCAAATCAACCACCGCAGACGGGTACTGCACGTAGCGCTGCGGCAGGTGTTGGGAGAGGATCGGCGGGTGAATGCAATTTTCAAGATTTGTGACCCCCTGGTGCGCGAAGAGCATTTTGTGGCTTCGCGGGTGGCGGAATGGGTGATAGATACCGGGCTGCTCAAGCCTGAAGAACAGGTCTCGCTAACACGCGCACTGTTGCAGACCATGCGCCTGCCTTACGAGGAACTCCCCAAATTCCCCGACCACCTGGTTTTACCTACCCAGAACGGGAAAATTGCTCCGTCTAAAACCCCCGTAACGGTACGCTCGAGCGCCGTACAGGCTGTTTCCGAACCCCCCCTAGCGGCCAGAGCGGTGGGCACACCCAAATTTGCCACCATCCTCGATCTGGATTCAGTCACGGCACAACACACGCCTGCTCTGACCAAAGCAGGGTTTTTCTCCAATTTGTTGGGGTGGTTTGCCAACAAGGGCAAAACCCAGCCGCCTTACCGCTCGAGGCCCGAGGTTCGGGTCTTTCGCATGGTGGTAGCGCAAATGCTCGAGGTCATGCAAAAGAACAACCCCCGCCTCGAGCAAGACCTCCTGTCGGTGGCCCAAAAGAATGCCTACAAGGGCTTGCCAGCAACGATTCTCGAGCCTTGGATCAGAGCTGGGCTGGCCCCACAAGCCCTACCGGGTACCCTGCCACTGCCCCAAATGCGGGCCATCGTGGCCCTGCTTCATGCGTACGCTCAGGAAGCCTTGGGGATTGCCAGGGCCGAACGTTTGCTGGAGCAGGCTATTGACCAGGCCAGCAAGATGGATGAAGCCAGGTACTTCGCCCCACAAAAACTTCGCTAAACATGGGTTGGGGCAGGTTACACAAAAAGCCGGAGGGAGTTCCTCCGGCCAGGCTCTGGACTTGTGAGGGTCTACTTCTTGCGGGGGCGATATTTACCGTGCGAACCACGGAAAATTTTGCCACGGCGGGTACGACGATCACCTTTGCCCATGCTCTACTCCTAGGCTTTGGCTCCACTCAGAAGCTGGTTAACCTTGCTCATCAGGCGCGACTTCCGACGGCTGGCCGCATTCTTGTGCAGGGTCGAGCCTTTGGCCGCCTTGTCAATCAGGCTTTCGGCATAGCGCAAAACCTTGGTGGCCTCACTAACGTTGCCATCCTTAGCCAGGGCTACCGCCTTCTTGCTGATGGTCTTGATGGTGGACATCTTGGACTTATTACGAGCGCGACGCTTGAGTGATTGACGGTGGCGTTTGATGGCCGAGGGGTTACGAGCAGTTTTTTTCTGTGCCATAGTTCTCCACAATTGCCAGTTGGGGGCTGTGTGTAATCGCTGCAACGAAAAAGACAGCCTCGAGGCAAACCGCTCACAAGTCTAGCATAGTTCCGGGGCCTATGCCTAGACCCTCAGAATTCGTTGCGAGCCGCTACCCAGTCCATGCGCACCTGCCCCCGCGCATCCTTGAAGCGGAAAATAACATCGTACAGGTTGGCATCGGCAGGATAGCGAATTTCTTCTGCAAAACGACCCTGATAGCGCTTGATCAGACCTGGGTTGGCCTGGCCTGTGCGACGAATCTCCACTTCAAAGCTGCCCTGTCGTAAGTCCCCGCTTACCGTCACCTTGATAAAAGCGCGAATACCCGTAGAGCGAACCTGGTTGAACGATTCACCCGTATAGTTCCAGTAGAACACCGGTGTGAAGGGCGCATAGCCCACCGCCAGGCCGAATCGCTCGGCATAAATGTACACCCCTGCCGCAATCAGGGCCAAGAATAAAAGGCTTCGCACCCCTCCAGTATAGAACACGCCCAGCCTCGGTTTACCTATCATCCACGCCAAGCAAACTGTTAGCCCTGGGCCTCCTCCTTGGCTTCTGGTTGTTTTGGGCTTCTGCTACTCGCTTCCAGCATTTTGGAGGGCCTCGAGAACCCCGTAGAAATCGGTATACTTGGGGGCATGACGGCGGAGGAAGCACTCAATCTATTGCGAACCGGGGCCGTGGAGATTATCCCCGAGGAGGACTTGCGCAAAAAACTGCAATCAGGGAAAAAGCTGGTGGTCAAGCTGGGCCTCGACCCCACCCGGCCCGACATTCACATCGGCCATGCGGTGGTGCTGCGCAAAATGCGACAGTTCCAGGAGCTAGGGCACAAAGTGGTTCTGATCATCGGCGACTTCACCGCCATGATCGGCGACCCCTCGGGCCGCTCCAAAACCCGCCCGCCCCTCACCCTGGAAGAAACCCGCGCCAACGCCAGAAGCTATGTGGAGCAGGTGGGCAAAATCCTCATCACCGACGACCCTTCTCGCTTTGAGCTGCGCTACAACTCCGAGTGGCTGGAGAACCTGAGCTTCAAGGAGGTCATCAAGCTGGCCTCCCTGCTGACCGTAGCCCAGATGCTCGAGCGGGAAGATTTCAAAAAACGCTATACCGAGGGCGTGCCCATCTCCATCCACGAGTTCCTCTACCCCTTTGCCCAGGGCTACGACTCGGTGCCCATCGCCTGCGATGTGGAGATGGGCGGCACCGACCAGAAGTTCAACCTGCTGGTCGGGCGCGAGGTGCAAGAAGCCTACGGCCTGGAGCGCCAGGTAGCCTTCATCATGCCGCTTTTGGTGGGGGGCGATGGGCAAAAAATGTCCAAAAGCTA
>CAZIXH010000132.1:0-3410 GCA_964543055.1 uncultured bacterium | reverse complement strand
GCGGTGAGCACTGCGCTACCGATAACGCCGTACATGTGAAACGACTCGAAGCGGAACATTTCGTAGATGCGGTACCACGAAGCGATCTCGGAGCGAATGGCCACGATACCGAAAAAAGCCCCCGCTAACAGATAAGGTACGTACGCCAGGAGACCGCCGGTGGACTTTGCGGCCTGGGCGGTCTCGACCTTGAACTCATCGGGTATGGGAAAGGCCATGTTTTACCTCCAGGAAAGCAGCCAGGGCAGCAGCAGGTGGGCCGATATCAGCCCCCCCACAAAGAAGCCCAGCGTGGCCAGCAAGGAAGGCAGTTGCAGCGCGGCCAGCCCGGTGATGGAATGCCCCGAGGTACACCCTGCCGCCCAGCGGGCCCCAAAACCAATCAAGAACCCCCCCAGCAGCAAAAACAAGGCCCCCGGCAGGCTCAGCACCGCCTGCCAGGAAAAAAGTTCTTTGGGCAAAAAGCCCGAGTCCGCCGAAACCCCCATCTGCGCCAGGGCCAGGGCCGTCTGGGGGTTGAGCGCTACCGGGTGGGGGTTGGCCCAGAGCACCCCGGCCACAACCCCCCCCAGCACGATGCCCAGCACAAAAGCCAGGTTCCAGCTTTCGGCCCGCCAGTTGTAGCGGAAAAAGGGCCTTCGGCTACCCAGGGCCGCGCAAAGGTGCCGCAGCGAGGAAGAGATGCCAAAGCGCCGGTTGCCAATCAGGAGCAGCAGGGGCACGGTCAGGCCGATCAGTGGGCCCGCTATGTACCAGGGCCAGGGCTGGGTGAGCCATTCCATAGAAACCCATCATCCGGGAAAAGCTGACAAAGATTGTAAACTAATCTGCAAAACCTCGAGCCCCGTTGGGTAGGCTCGAGGCGAGAGTCCTAAAAACGGCAACTGGTACGAACCAGCGTACCCCCCACGCGGAAGCTGCCCAGGCCGCTTCGATCCAACTCCCAGACATACGGCCCACCCGCGTACGTCCGCACCGGAGCTGTCCGGGTTAGGGCCAGGGTTTGGAAGGCATTGTCGTAGAACACTCGAACGGTGTTGTTATCAACGTAATTGACTACCAAACGCCCGCCATTGCAGCTATAGGTGTAAGTGTCGGGCCTGGGAGGGGAAATGACAATGGGCTGAGGGTCGGTTACGGTGATTTGCCCGGGCTCGTCTTCTACCAGAAGAATGCAAGAAGAAAGGGCCAGCAAAAGACCTAACAGTGAAAGGGTGCGAAGCATGTTTCTCCTAGGGGCAGTTATCTATCACAAAAGCAGGGCCGAGGGTGATGATGCGGGGGGTGCCAATGGTCGGGCGCACCCTGATTTCCACGTAGGTTCTACCGATGATAGAAGGGGTTGGTACCGGTGTGGGGTTGACGATGATAGTCTGAGGGGTCACGCTAAGCGGGGCGGTTCCAGCCGGTACATTGTAGGTCACAGTGACGGTACGGGTCGTTGTATTGTTTCGGGGGTCGCTGGCATTGAAAGAAGCTTCACCGGCTTTGAGCCCGCTGGCGAAACCCTTGAGGTAAGAGTCCCAACCCTCCAGCAAGCTCGGATCGTTGTAGCGGAAGGTGTAGCCAATCTGGGTCGTTTTGTTGTCACAGACGTAATAGACGGGGTTGCTTGGATTTCCGTTCCAGTAGCTGGTATCAAAACTTGCGTTGGTTACCTGAAGCCCACCGACAACCATGATGCAGCTTGAGAGTCCAAATGTAAGCACCAGGGCCGCCAATAAATAAAAAAGCCGCTTGTGTCTCATAGTTCCAGAGTACCACACAGGCTTGGTTTTTATGTCCCCCTGCTAGAAAGTTCAAGCAATGCTAAAGACGGCCTTCTCGACATTAAGAGTCTGTGGATAGACTGAATGGATAAAAAGGCATAGCCTGGTCTTTAGGGATCTCCGAGGTGAAATGATGAACCGAGCCTTACTCCTGATATTGGCCTTTGTAACCGCCGTTGCGATGGCCCAGCTTCGTCCACAGTCTATTATCGTCAACCCCAACCCCCCCACCGACCTCCAGGTACGGACCTGGGTCGACAAAGACCCCGGCAAGACCGGCAACCCGGTGTACCAGTTCGGCGAGCCCATTGTCATCAGTGTGTCGGTTACCCAGCCTGCTTACGTATACCTGTTTAGCGTCAACTCGCTGGGCCAGATTAGCGGCATTTTGCCCAACGCTTTCGAGCAAAACAACTTTTTGGCTGCGGGAGAAGTTCGCAGCTTCCCCAGCCCCGGCGCACGCTACAGCTTCAATGTGGAACCCCCGGCAGGTCAGGATAGGGTGCTAGCAGTGGCCAGCCGCCGGCCCCTCGATGTGTCGGAGATTATAGATATCCAGACTGGGCGAGCCCGCATCCAGGGTGTGGATAACCTGGCCCGCTCTTTGTCTATTGTGGTCACGCCCATTCCCCAACAGGACTGGGTAAGCGACGAAGCGTACTACATTGCCCAACAAGTGGTGGCTCCCCCTCCACCCCCGCCTCCGGCCTTGGGTACGCTGGTGGTAGACTCCAATCCCAGCGGGGCCGATATCCTTATCAACGGCCTGTTGCGGGGACGCACCCCGGCCACCTTCAGCCTGAACCCAGGCAGCTATACTATTGAGCTTCGTCGCTTGGGCTACCAGCCTTACCGAACCAATGTCAACATCCCCGGTGCTGGCACTTTCCGGGTATTTGCAAACTTGCAACCCGAGGCCCCGGCCACCGGCACCCTGGCCATCAGCTCCAACCCCAGCGGGGCTCAGGTCTTGATAGATGGCCGGGTGGTGGGCAATACCCCCCTCAACCTCACCCTGCGGCCTGGGCGCTACACCGTTGTGCTTCGGCTCAGGGGATATCAGGACTTCCGCACCTCGGTAGTGGTGCAGGCAGGTCGGGTGACCAACGTTTTTGCTAACCTGGTAGCCTTCTCGCCGCCCCAGCCACAGCCGCCCATCGTAGTGCCGGCACCCCCAGTACCTTCGGGGCGAATCACCTATGTATGCGAGGGAGGCCGTTTGGTTGTCAACTGGGTCAGTGGCAATCAGGTGCAGGTTTTCTACGATAACGCCTTCCAGACTTTAGGCCTGGTCCAAACCACACCCGAACTGGTTTACAGCAATAACACCTACACCTGGCGTTTTGGTGGTGGGGTGGGGTCTTTTATTGCTAGAGGGGTGACAGTTCGTACGGGTTGCAGGCCACAAAACTGAGCCCCTTCCACTGGGGCTCGAGGTTTGGTGATTGAGTTTTTCAAGATGCAGCTTCTTGACTCAGTGGGTAAAGCTGGCCACTGATCTTCAGGCCAGCAGGATGGGCCGCTCGAGGTAGTACGCCACCCGCTCCAGAAGCTTCCCGGCGTGGTCGGCGTCCATTGAGCCGGAAAGCGAGAGCAGGGCATGGCCCCCGCTGGCCCGGCCCAGGGTAAGGGTGGAGGTAC
>CAZIXH010000131.1:0-6981 GCA_964543055.1 uncultured bacterium | reverse complement strand
GTGTCCCGCTCGAGCTGGTCGGTGCCGGTAAGGCAGGGGGTTCCGGGCGCACAGGAAACCCAGTGGGTGCCATCGAAGCGCACCTCGTTGCCCCGGATGAAGCGGCTCGAGCCCGCCAGAATCAGATCCTGGCTGACCATCTGCAACACCAGGCGGGCCCGGTCCTGCACCTCGTTGCGCTCCTGCACGATGCGGGTGTCCTGCGACTGGCTGGCAAAGAAACGGGTAGCGATGGCCAGCACTCCGGCGAAAATCGCCAGCACTACCATCAACTCGAGAATGGTTAAACCGTTGGTTCGCATAGCAGGCTCCTAGTTGACCCCTGGGCAGGGCTCGAGGCTACCCGCGCCAATGGCCGCTGTACGCGAGGCAAAGCTGTCGTAGCAGGAAACCTTGGTAGCCAGGTTAATGGTGATGCCCTGGCTGGTGGCCGAGGACTGAATGAGGATTTGCCCCTCGCCCTCGAGGCCCTCGTTAACCCCGCTATTGATGATGAACCCCGTCCCAGAGCAGACAAAGTTGCTGCCGCTTTCGTTGCCGTTGGGGCAGCCGTTGTAGTAGCGGGTGAAGTTGGCCAGCACCACCCCCACCTGGTTTTCCAGAATTTGCGTGGCGGTGTCCTTGACCTGGCTCACCACCCCCGCCCGGGCGGTGGCGCGGTAGTTGGTGACCTGGGAGAACACCAGCACCCCAAACGCCACCGCCATCACGGCCAGGGCAATCAGCAACTCGACCAACGTAATTCCTCGATTCTGCATGATGGCTCCTATGGACAGGCCGCTCTGATCTGGGCGCGGCCCTGCTGGTTGATGTTGACGAAACGGCTATACGAGCCGATAGCAAGTTGCACGCTGCGGCTGGTGGCCAGCTGGTAGACCCCCCGGGCGTCGAAGACCACCTCGGCGCTGGTAGAGGCCGCCGCGTCGGCAGCAGTGCACTGTCGCAAGCTGCCCACAATTCGGCCCCACTCACCCGCCCCAAACTGGGTACGGCTAATCACCGGGTCGCTGTTGTCCAGGCCGTTCTGATCGTTGTCGGCCACAATTTCGTAGCGGTTGGTTCCACTGGCAAAGCTGAAGCGAATCCCCACCGGCACGTTGCGCCGCAGGGCCTCGAGGCGGGCCCGGGTCACATCGGCACTGAGAATCTGGGCCGCCTGGTTGACCCGCGTCCGGTCGGAGTTGAACCACCCGCCCCCCAGAGCAATCAGGATACCCAGAATGGTGGTCACCACAATCAGTTCGATTACGCTCAGGCCGCTGGCTCGCTTCACAAAACCCCCAGTCTGGACATGGCAGATATGAGTTGGCTATCGGCGGAATTTCCTAGGGATTGCATAAACGACCCGTCCAGTGTTTGCTCACTGAGTGCATCTTAGAAGTGGGCATAGGGGCTCCTGGTGACCTCTGACCTGAAAAATCCCTCTCTAGGTAACGTGAAGTAACGGCCAGATTAATGGCGTTTTTACTGATATAAGTTATGAAATCTTGAAAGCCCGGCATCGATAAATTAATAAGCCAGCCCCCCATTTGGGGGATTGGGGAAGCGTTTCGGGCTCACGGCCTCGATGCCAGCCTGGCGAGTGGAACCCTGTAGATTCAATACTGCAGCGCCATCGCGTTTGACAAACCCACCCACCCCCCGCTAGGAGAGGCTTTTATCACAACCCCCGGATTAGCCTCAATTGGGCCTTAGGATTAGTACACAGTCGTGAAGATGTCCATACACTTCCAAAGAAATCTTGGAAGGCTTTTGGTTATTGCGTGCAACCGCAGGCTGCGAAGCAATCCAGATCGCCCACCCCAGTCGGTAGTTTGGCAAACTTCTTCTGGATTGCTTCGTCGGCCTTTGGCCTCCTCGCAATGGCACTGGTTTGCTTGAGAGACTGGTTGGTGAGCCTTCTCAACGAGTTTCCCTTAGGCCGTACGGCTCTCTGTACGACGCTTTACTTACAACATCGTCGTACAAATACCCTTACAGAGCTGCCCATTGCGGCTCGTACTACGCAGTATGGTCTGGCAAAAGCCGTAGCAGACGCCTTTTCGTTCCTCCTCTACGTTGTAAGGGAGGTTAGGTGGGGTTGCCGAACGGCGACTTCGTGCAGCCAGTTGATTGCTGGGCCTTGCCCGTTACCCTCCCCGGCCTTCCCTACGTGGTAGGGAGGGGGTTTTAGATCCAGAGCTTATGGAGACCGTAGAAGTGTATGGGTATCTCTACGACGCTCTACTTACTTGGATTCGCTCAGGGCTTGCTCGAGGCTCGCTTCCAGAATCTCCAGGCCCTTCCTGGCTTCCTCTTCACTCACCACCAGGGGCACCAGGCAGCGGATTACGTTGGCGTGCATCCCGGCCTTGAACAGCAGGAGCCCTTTATCGCGGGCAATCTCCAGCAGGCGCTGGGTAAGCTGGGCGTCGGGGCTCTTGGACGTGGGGTCTTTGACCAGCTCCATGGCAATCATGGGCCCCAGGCCGCGCACATCCCCCACGGTCTGGGGGAAGCGGGCCTGAATCTGGCGAAAGCCCTCGTGCAGAAGGTCTCCGAGCTTCTGGGCTTTTTCCAGCAGGTTTTCCTGCTCGAAGATGTCCAGCACCGCCAGGGCTGCGGCGCAGGCCAGGGGGTTGCCGCCAAAGGTGCTGCCCAGTCCGCCGACTGCGGGAGCGTCCATGATTTCGGCCTTGCCCAACACCCCGCCAATGGGCAGCCCCCCGCCAATGCTCTTGGCAAAGCAGATTAGGTCGGGCTCTACCTCGGCGTGCTCGATGGCCCAGAGCTTGCCGGTGCGGCCCATGCCGGTCTGAACCTCGTCGTCGATAAACACGATGCCGTGCTTCTGGGTGAGGCTGCGCAGGGCTTTGAGGAAGGGTTTGGGTGCGGGTACAAAGCCCCCCTCGCCGAGCTGCGGCTCGATGATGATAGCGGCTACCCGGTCGGGCGCGATCTGCGTGTCGAACACCTCGTGAAGACCGTCCAGGGCCTTGCGGGTGTCTATGCCGTGGTACTCGCTCGGGTAGGGCGCATGGTAGACCTCGGGGGCAAAGGGGCCAAAGTTCTGGCGGTAGGGGTTGGACTTGCCGGTGAGGGTCATGCCCATCAGGGTGCGCCCGTGGAAGCTGCCCCGGAATGCAATCACGCCGGGCCGATTGGTGAATGAGCGAGCGATTTTGATGGCGTTCTCGGTGGCCTCCACGCCGGTATTGAGGAAGAAAGCTTTTTTATCGCCACCAATGGGTGCGGTGGCCGTAAGCCGCTCGGCCAGCTCGATGTAGGGTTCGTAGGCCACGCCGGGAAAGCAGGTGTGCATGTACTGGTGCAGTTGCTTTTCGACCGCCTCCACCACCCTGGGGTGGTTGTGCCCCACATTGAGCACGCCAATACCGCCGAACCAGTCCAGGTACTCCTTGCCCTCGACATCCCAGATTTTGCCACCCTGAGCGCGGGCAATCACGATGGGGTGTACCTGCGAGACGCCTCTGGGCACCACTTTGTGCCGCCGTTCGATCAGGGTCTGGTTTTTGGAAGGGGCTTGAATCATAGATTTCCTCCGATAGTCCGACCTCGAGTGTATCCCGCCTGCTCCTGCTTGTGTACCCCTCCGCATCCATGCTGAAAATTATTCATTTGGATACCATTATGGGGCATTCATACCTAATAGTTATTCGAAAAACGGCTGATATGCGTATAAAGATACGAAGATAATCCAAAATGGACGATTCCAGACAATAGCAATGGCTTTTCTCAGAGGTTTCCCTGCTATGGGCAGTAGGCGTACAAAAACCATGGTTCCTGTCGCACCAACTCAGGACGCCTGCATTTTGCTGGTTCGCTCCGGTACGAAAAGGGTCATCAGCACCACCAGGATGGGTAGCAGCGTGATCAGGGTCATGGTAGCGGCCAGCCCGAAACCGTCGGCGAAATTGCCCAGCATCGCCACCCCCAGCCCGGTTGCGCCGTACGAGGTGCCGAGCGAAAGGCCCGAAGCCAGCCCCACGTTGCCAGGCATGGCTTCTTGAATCATCACCACGATAATGGGCCAAGCCATACTGATGCAGACACCAGCAGTGGCTAGAAATACCATCTGCTGGATGCCCGTGGTGTGCAGAAATCCATACAGCAGCCCCAGCGCAGCCAGCGCCGAGAGCCCCATTACCCTCTTGCGCCCATAGCGGTCGGCCAGCACACCGCCGGTCAGGGTTCCCACGGCGCCAAAAATGGCCACGATGGTGACCAGAAAAGCGGCGTGTTCTTTGGAATCACCCAGGCTTTGAAAGTAAAGCGGGATGAAGGTTTGCAGGCCACCCTGAATGGTGCTACGCAGGGTAATCAGGCCGACCAGAAAGGCGATCAGCCCTATAGCAATCGTCCCAGCCTGACCGGATAGGCGGGCCTTTTTCGTACTGTCCTGCGAGATGATTTTCCACTGACTCCATAACAACAAAAGCCCGATGGCGGTGGGAACGAGCATCAGCAAACCGCCCAGCCTGCCCCATTGCTCAATTAACAAGGTGGCTACAATGGGCCCCAACGCAAAGCCAATATTGCCGCCGGAGAAGAAGAACGAAGTACCGCTGATTGCCTGCTGGCCGCTCACCGCCCGCACCCGACTGAGGGCCTCGGGGTGGAACATGGCCGAACCCAGCCCCGAAAGCAACACGGCTGCGACCACCAGCCAGTAACTTTGCCACCACAGTACCGTGACCATCATGGCTCCGGTCAGTAGACACCCCACCCAGACCATCCACTTGAAACTTTTACGGTCGCCCAGGGTGCCAAACAGTGGCTGGGCAATGGCGATGACGATGTTGTTGGCGGTGATGATGGCAGCAGCAGCAGCGTAGTTAAGGTTGAAGGTAGTCAATAGGAAAGGCAATAGCACGGCGAGTGAGCCGGTTTGCATGTCTACCGAGATGTGGGCGGCTGTGATTGCGCTCAGGGGTTTGCGCTGCATTGATGCACTCTATACCCAGCCAGGTTTATCGCCAAATTGCCCAGGATGTGGAGGCATGCCCAGAGTGAATCGAAGCAATGTATCGCTTGGCGAAAATGCTCTCATTTGCGACTCTGAGGTAAAGCTCCAGGGGGGCAATCCGGGAATGGTTGCTGTTGAGTCGCCTTCCGGACTGCTTTGTCGGTCTGTGGCTTGCTCACAATGGCGCATGTTTCTAGGCTTAGCCTGGGGTGGCCAATGGATTTGATACGTGCCCTTTTCTTTTGGTAGGGGGTGTTATGATAAGCGCTCGATTCGCCTAGACTTGCAATGTACTAACCAAACTCGGTGCCAGGCTGGGTTTGTTATTGACCGGTTTGTTGGTCTACACTTCGGCGTACTTTTTTTCCTGGGGCAAGGTTTGCCGAATAGGTTTCATCTGGTGTTGCTGGGGTTGATGCTTTTGGGGATGGTGGGGTGTGGCGGAGACGTGGAACCCGGGCGGGTTGGACTTTAGGGTGCAGTTGCTGCCTACCGTGGGCCTGTACATCATCTATCTGAACAAATAAAAGGTAGTGTATGGAGCATGAATCCGTCAGCCGTACAGCTCTTGTGGCCCACCCCTATCCTGGTACGCAAGTTCGACCAAGCGGAGGAAGTTAATGCCGAGTTGCTTCGGCTGTTTTATGGTGAGTTGCAAGCCAAAGGGGGATTGAAAGGCACGGTGTATAGCAGTTCGGATGATATCTTGCAGCGCTACCAGAGCCCGGCGCTACAAGCCCTGTTTGGCTTCATTTCCAATGCGGTGTTCGAGGCCGCCAGCGCCATGAACGGCCCCATCTGGCAGCAGATTGGGGTCAGAAATTTGCAGATGCGGGTGGTGGGGGCCTGGTTCCAGATTCAAAACCGCTTTGGCTTCCACGACATCCACAACCACGGCAACTGTTCGTGGTCGGGGGTGTACTATGTGCAGCTCGACCCTGCCGAGCGACGCCAGCAGCACCCGGTCCTGGGTGCACTCAACGGCATCACCCGGTTTTACGCCCAACATCTGAACCTACTGGGGGGCGCCCACATGGACATGGGCAACGCCTACATGCAGCAGTCCACCTTTGATGTAACCCCCGAGGAAGGGGTGCTGGTGGTGTTTCCGAGCTGGCTGCTACACAAAGCCATGCCCTACGATGGCGAACGCGACCGGGTAATTATCTCCTTCAACGCCCAGGTGCATGGCGAGCAAGGGAACCAGGCTTTCGAGTACGGCTTTCATTGAAAGTTGATGCTAAAGGAGTTAGGGACGCCGTAGCGGAAAGTGCAGCGATACTGCCGCCGGATACTCGCGCCTCGGTTGTCGGTGGTATCTACAAAGGACTCGAGGCTATGTGTGCCGTTTTCGGATTTGAGGGCGCGTAAATCCTGCCAGAAGCCTGGAAACAGGGGGTTGACCGATGACCCCAGTTCTGCTCCTACGCTGCTATAGCAGGTCTGGATGGCCTCGTAGCGGGGGAAGAGAAAGGCCAGGGTGACCCCCAAAAATAGCACCAGCACCACCCCAAACACCACCAGCGACTCGAGGTGGGCCTTTTGCCGAACCCGCAGCCGCTCACGTTCGGCCCGCGCCTCTCGCTCGAGGCGGGCACGCATCTCCATAGGGGTTTCTTCGGGCATGGGTTCCTGAATGAGATAGTGGCACTTGACCCCACACGACCAGGGTCGCTTGGGTTCTGATTATGAATCATGCCTGGGCGATGGAAAATCCCCTAGAGGAACCAACAGGCTCGTAACGCAAAACTTTACGGCAGGGGGAACTGTGAGGCAAAAGCCTTGACCTCTGCCTTCAGGGTCTGGGAGTCTTCGCCTTTGAGGGCACGGTCAATGAACTCGGCGATGATGGGCATGTGCTCTTCGGTCATGCCGCGGGTGGGGATGGCCGGAGTACCGATGCGGATGCCCCCGCCATGGATGATTGTCCCGGGGTCGTCCGGCAGGGGGCGCTAGGAGATGGTGATGTGGGCAGCATCCGATAGCCGGGTGGGTTGAGTGCGATTTAGGGCAGG
>CAZIXH010000130.1:0-4301 GCA_964543055.1 uncultured bacterium | reverse complement strand
CTCGCTCCCTCATCTCCCATCTGTATGCCCCGGCTTCGCGCCACACGCGACGACGTAGGCGAATCCGAACACCTGGTTTAGAGTACCACACAAAAGCCGTTTCACTATTACCAGGACTGCAAGAACAAGTCTCGGGGGGCTTACAAATTGCGTGCTCGAAGTATATGCTGGGGGCGTTCGAACAGGCTCGTTGATTGCGTTTATGCCAAACAACGTTAACGGAGGTCTTTTATGTCTCGTTCCCCCCCTGGCGCTCGAGGTTTTTTGATCGCGATTGGGTTGTTGGGTGGAGCTCTGATCACCGCCGCGCTGGCCGGATTGCTAATTTTCTGGGGTTTGCAAGCTGCTTTCCCCAGGCCGGTGGATGAAAGCTACCCCGGTTATCTGATTCTGGTTTTCGGCACTATTGTGCTCATCCCCATTCTGGTTCTGCTGGGTCGGCAGGTTCCCTATCTGACCGACTGGTACTACCTCCTCCCCGCCATCACCTTCTTGCTGGCCTTCACCTTGTTTCCCATCATCCTGACCATCTATTACGGTTTCACCGATTACACCGGCATCCGCAACGGCAAGCCCGACCGCTCCACCGAGACCGAGATTGTGCGCGTGGAAGGGCGGCAGTTGTTTGTGGACGGCAACGCCCACGACCTGCTGCGCTGCGACCAGCCCGACTGCGCCGGCCAGGCCCTGGAAATCACCACCCGCACCCAGCGAGCCCGCGTAACCGCAGAGCAGGCCAGCCAGGGCATCATCACCCTGACTGCGCCGCCGCCTTTCACCCCCACCCTGGTCTACAAGATCAACGACTTCAAGTTTATCGGCTTCCGCAATTTTGCCGAAATCTTTAGCCGGGCCGGCACTATTCTGATTCCGGTGCTGATCTGGAACATCATTTTTGCGGCGGGAGCGGTGTTTGTAGGGGCTGTACCGGGGCTCGTTCTGGGCCTGATGCTCAACAACAAAAACCTGGCCTTGCGGGGCTTTTATCGCACGGCCCTGATCATCTCCTGGGCTATTCCCGTAGTTATCAGCGTGCAGATCTTCACCGCCATGCTCAACGTGCAGTTTGGCCCCATCAACCGTTTGTTGGGGCTGCTGGGCTCCTACCCGGTTCCATGGCTTACCGACCCCGAGTGGTTCAAGATGTCGGCCCTGCTCATCAGCCTGTGGCTAGGGTTCCCCTACTGGATGACCGCAACCCTGGGTGCCCTTTCCACCATCTCGGATGATGTCTACGAGGCTGCCAAAATAGACGGCGCGAATGGTTTTCAGACCCTCACCGGCATCACCTTGCCCCTGTTGCGCCAGCCCTTCATCCCCCTGGTGTTGGGATCATTTGCCTTCAACTTCAACAACTTCGGGCTTATATACCTGATGGGCCCCCAGCCGGGTGTGGAGGGACGCCCTTCCACGGCCCAGGCTGCCGACATCCTCATTACCTGGGCCTACAAAACTGCCTTTCAGTCCGACGGCGGCCAGGCTTACGGCCTGGGAGGAGCCATATCTATCCTGATTTTCTTCCTCACGGTAGCGATTAGCCTCATCAACTTCCGCTTTACCGGTGCCCTTAAGGAGGTGCGCTGATGGCTGCCTTATCGCGTTATCTCGGCTGGGCAGTGCTCGGCCTCATGACTGCCTGGGTGCTTTTCGTTTACTTCCCCAGCCTTCTGGCCCGCATCCAGCCCAACACCCCCCCCGGTTTTATTCGCATCGAGAACGGCTGGGTCTATGCCCTGAGCGGCCTCCTGATCGTCATTGGGTTGATTCTGGCCTATGCCTGGTTGGTCACCTATATCAACAACAGCCGCACCAGTCGCAAGCGTAGCTTTTTACCCCTGTTTGGGCAGGGCCTCACGCACCTGTTCATGTTCATGGTGCTGGTATTTGCCTATTATCCGGTGCTGCAAATCCTGGCCGCCTCTTTCGACCCCCGCAACACCCTGTATCGCATCCTGCCCCCGGCCAGCGACAACCTGCTGGTGCGGGCCCGGGTCATTCCAGATTTCTCGCAGCTTAGCTGGGAAAACTACGCCAAACTTTTCGACGGCTTCATCCTCTATCCCTATCAAGCGGTGTTGCTGGCGGTTGCAGCCCTCAGCCTGATCATTGTCATTGCCATGGCCGCCTATCGCCGCATCATCGGCGACGACAAAGCTGATAGCCCCTGGGCCCTGATTCAGGGCCGCAGCCTGACGGTCTTTGCTATTCTGGCGTTTATCCTGGTTATTTTCCTCTCCCCCGCTCAGTTCACCGGCCAGGGCACCGAGGCCAAGTTTGTGCTCTGGGTACGGAACACCCTGTTTGTTTCCGGCATTACCGGCATTCTGGCGGTGCTGCTGACCGCTACAGCAGGCTATGCGTTTGCCCGCTTCAACTTTCCGGGCCGCTATACCATGCTGCTGGTTTTCATATTTATCCAGATGTTCCCCGGTTTCCTGGGCCTGGTCGCTACCTATATCCTGATTTCCAACCTGGGCCTCCTGAACACCTTTACCGGCCTGGTGCTGGCCTACTCGGGCGGCATTATCAGCTTCGGAACCTGGGTCTACAAGGGTTTTCTGGAAAGCATCTCCAAGAGTTTGGAGGAGGCCGCCCTGATTGACGGGGCCAGCAAGTGGCAGGTTTTTACCAAAATCCTGATGCCACTTTCGGCGCCCATGTTCGTGTTTATCTTCCTGCTACAGTTTGTGGGCACGTACTCGGAGTTTATCGTAGCCAACCTGTTCCTCACCGGGGTGGAGTCCTGGACGGTGGGGATGGGGCTTCGCAACTTTACCACCGGGCAGTTCTCCACCCGCTGGGGGCTGTTCGCAGCGGCGGCGGTGCTGGGGTCGCTGCCCATTCTGCTGACCTTCTACGGTTTCCAACGTTATTTTGTGTCGGGATACACCGCAGGCTCGGTGAAGGAATGAACTAAACTACGGTTATGAACCGTGCGCCCGACTGGTTGCTCCAGGCTGAACAGGACTTGGAGATGTGCCGCATTGCCCTCGAGGCGGATCGGCACGAATGGGCCTGTTTTGCCGCTCACCAGTCTGCTGAGAAAGCCCTGAAAGCCCTGCACCTTTTTTTGGGCCAGGAAGTGTGGGGTCACCTGGTGGCCCGGCTCTTGCGAGAGCTGCCTTTTTCAGCGCCTCCCGAGTTAGTTGATATGGCCCGTGGGTTAGATGCACTCTACATCCCGACGCGCTATCCTGACGCTTTTCCGGCAGGCGCGCCTGCCGAGCATTACGGTCTAAAACAAAGCCAGGAGGCTCTGAACCATGCCCAAGCGATCCTTGCATTCGTCCGTGCTCAGATGGCCCAGTCGGGTCGAGGTTGAGCAGGCCTTACAAGACTGGCTCTCGCGGGTGGAGGTTCCCGGGCTCCTGGCCGTTGGATACTTCGGTTCTTATGCACGGGGAGATGCGGGCCCGGGCAGCGACCTGGACTTGATACTGGTGGTCAAGGAAGCGCCCGAGGCTCCCTGGGAACGTACCCGCAGCCTGCCCCTCGAGCTTCTGCCTGTGCCAACCGAGGCTTTGGTGTTCTCGCTGGCTGAATGGCACGCGCTGCCCGAGGCCAGGCCCCGTTTCTGGCAAACCCTGGTTCGGGAAATCCGGTGGTTGATACCCCCACCCTAGCTTTTTGGTTCATTACCGGCTAGTTTTTCTTCATGCACTACCACGACTGGGAGCCTTTCTGTGTAGACCCCCTGAAGCCCGAGCTGGGACAGGAAATCACCCTGCGACTCAGGACACCGGCCAAGGAGGGTTTTTTGATCCTCGAGCGCTACGGCGAGGTGGAGCGCCGGCCCATGAAGGCCATAGCGGGGGGGCTGGAAATTCGGCTTCCGCTGTACAGCTCGCCCCTGCGCTACTGCTTCTTCCTGACCGAGGAAAAAGCCTACCTGACCGCGCACGGGCTGCACGGGGCCATGCCGCGCTACGACAGGTTCTTTCACCTCCTGGCCCAGCCCACCGTACCCGACTGGGCGGTGGGGGCGGTGTTTTATCAAATTTTCCCGGACCGCTTTCGCAACGGCAACCCTCACAACGACCCCCAGACCGGGGAGTGGAGGTACATGGGCCGCCCCATTGTGAAGAAACACTGGGACGAGCCGGTGGACTATGGGCCAGGTGAGGGGCCTCTGCAGCACTACGGCGGCGACCTCGAGGGCATCCTGGAAAAACTGGACTACCTGCAAGACCTGGGCATTGAAGCCCTTTACCTCACCCCCATTCTGCCCTCAGGCTCCAACCACCGCTACGATGCCCGCGACTACCTGAACGTGGACCCCCACCTGGGCGGCGACGAAGCCG
>CAZIXH010000129.1:0-7848 GCA_964543055.1 uncultured bacterium | reverse complement strand
GTGCTAAGCCTGCGCGAAGAGGATTACGTGATGGCCGCTCGAGGGCTGGGGGCCAACGATGTACGCATTATTTTCCGGCATGTTCTACCCGCTACCGCCAGCTTTGCCATCGTCAGTTTCAGCCTGCTCATTCCGGGTTTCATCCTGACCGAATCAGGGCTATCGTTTCTGGGTCTGGGTATCTCCGATCCCAACGCCAGTTGGGGCCTGATGCTGGCGGTGGCTCAAGAAGGTGGGATGCAGACTTTCACCAGCAGGCCCTGGATGCTGATTCCGGGCCTGTTCATCTTCATCACGGTGTTGGCTTTCAACTTTATTGGCGACGGCTTACGCGACGCGCTAGATCCCAAGGCGAGAAGGGGATAAGCATGCTCATTTCGTCCGGTAGAGCCGACAAACCCCCATGAAGTCTTGCATGGCTTTAGCGCAATAGATGCATCTTCGACTGTTATGAGGTCGTTTTTCCAGGAGGCAGGCATGCGTAAACTCAAGTGGTTGGTTTTGGCTTTGGTGGTTTTGATGGTGGCTGGAGCACTGGCTCAGCCACTGGTTCGCCCCGCACGGTTTGGGGGAGCGGGCAACGCACAGATGGGTGGAACGCTCACCTATGGTCTGGTAGGGTTGCCCCCGACCTTCAATCCCTTTACGGTACAATCGCTCTCCGACACCTTCATTCAATATCTGTGGTTCCCCCAACTGGTACAGTTCAACGCCGCCAGTGGCCAGTATGAGTGCTATGTATGCGTCAACTTCCAGCAGCGCGGCCTCGACATTACTTTCAACATTCGCACTGGCATCCAGTGGTCAGATGGGCGCCCACTCACTGTGGATGACATCCTTTATAGTGCCGAGCTACACGCCAACCCGCAGGTCAACTCGCGCCAGCGTACCCTCTTTATTCAGGGGGGTAGGCCGCTCCGCTGGAGCCGTGTAGATGGTAACACCATCCGCCTGACCCTGAACTCTCCCGACGCTGCAGTGCTCGAGCTGGCAAGCTGGCCCATCGTCCCACGTCATATCTGGCAACCCATCTTCGAGCGCGGTGGTGCAGCAGCCGTGAACGGCGCCTACACCGTCAGCACGCCCCCCGCTCAGATCGTGGGAGCAGGCCCCTTCCTGGTCGAAGCCTATCGCCCAGGCGAGGAGATGGTCCTGCGCAAGAATCCCAACTACTGGGTTGTGGATGAGCGGGGCAATAAGTTGCCCTATCTGGATCGCATTATCGCCCGCAACTATGCCGATACCAATGCGCGCCTGGCGGGCTACATCGCCGGGCAGCTCGATTACTTCCAGCCCCTGACCATTGACGAGGTGCAGGGGGTTCGACAGGCCATCAGTGCAGGCCGCCTGGATGCCGAGCTGAAGGTAAACATTACCCAATCGGCAGTGACCAGTACCATCTTCTGCAACTTCCAGAACCCCGACCCTTTCAAGGCCCAACTCTGCCGCAACGTCAACTTCCGCCGGGCGCTCTCGCACCTGGTAGACCGCGAAACCATCTTGCGGGTGGGGCTGGGTGGGCTGGGCCGCGCCCTGTATGGCCCCATCAGCTCGGGCAATACCCGCTGGTATACCCCCAGTATCTTCGTGGAAGGCCGCACCCAGTTCAGCTACAACCCCCAGCGCGCCGCCGAGTTGCTGCGTGGGCTTGGCTTCACCCGGCGCAATGCCCAGGGTTTCTTAATCGACGCCCAGGGCCGCACCATCAAGATGAACGCGCTGGTCGTCTCGACCGAAGCCCTGCAAAGGGTAGCCGCTCCCATCGTTATTGAAGATCTGCGCAAGGCTGGCATTGATGCTTCATTTACCGTGGCCGATAACGGCAGCGTAATCAACCCCGCTCTGCGTAACTTTAACCCCGACGGCACCCGCAACTTCGATCTCTCCTTCACCGACTTCGGTGGGGTGTTTGATCCCCCCACCCGTCGCAACCTCTACAACCTGAACGGGGTGGCCCACATTTGGAACCTTAACCGCCCCGGTCAACCCCGCCCCGACCGCCCCGAGACCTTTGAAATCCTGCTGGACAAACTGGTTTCTGACGGTCTGGCCACTACCGACCCGGCCCAGCGCAAAGCCATCTATGACCGCTTCCAGGCTGTAGCGGCAGAGAACCTGCCCTTGATTTACCTGTACACCCGTGGCCTTCATGTCTCTTATAAGAAGCGAGTAGGCAATACCCAGGACCAGCTGCAAGATCCCATCGGCGCTTTCCAGAGCACGGCCAACGGCTATCTGGGTGAAGGGATCAACTTCCTCGACACCATCTTCGTGCGGGGGAACTAAACCATAGCGGCGTCTAGGGTCAAGAGTCGAGGGATGGAAAAAGTCTTCAACGCCTGTCTCTTGACTCTAGACAGCCCCCAGGAGGCTATGTGTCTACATCCTCTACCCAATACCGAATAGCCGATCGGGTCGTTCACAAAGACGAATCCATCCGCACCAGGATGCTGGGCATTGCAGCCGGGTTGGAGGGTGTGATTGCTATGGGGCGGGGCGACCCCGACCTGGACACCCCCAGGCATATCGTGGAGGCCGGCCAGAAGGCTTTGGCGGCAGGGGCCACCCACTACACTGCACCGCAGGGAATGCCCCAGTTGCGTGCGGCAATCTGCGAAAAACTCGAGCGGGATAATCACCTGAACTATACCCCCGATGAAATCATCGTCACCGCCGGAGCCCAGGAAGGCATCTATGTCGCGATGCTGGCCCTGATCAACCCAGGAGACGAAGTGCTGGTTACTTCTCCCGGATACACCTCCTACAACCAGGCCATCGAGCTGGCAGGGGGGGTGGTGGTTCCGGTCAACGTGTACCAGAAGGATAACTTCGCCCTAACCGCAGAAGCGGTAAAGGCCAGGATTACCCCCAGAACCCGGATGCTGTGCTTGATGAACCCATCCAACCCAACGGGTTCGGTCACGCCTAAAGCCGAGGTGGAGAAGCTGGCCCAACTAGCCAGAGAGCACGACCTGATCGTGATCTCGGACGAGATTTACGAACGTCTGGTGTTCGATGGGCACAGCGTCACTTCAGTCGCCAGCTTGCCAGGCATGAAAGAACGCACCCTCACCCTGAATGGGTTCTCAAAGGCCTACGCCATGACCGGCTGGCGCATCGGCTACCTGGCAGCCCCTAAGGAACTTGCCGTGCCGATGAACGAAATCCACCACGGCATCAGCATCTGCGCCCCTGCCGTCAGCCAGCACGCGGCTCTGGCTGCCCTTCAGGGCTCACAGGACTGCGTGGAGGAGTACCGGCAGATTTTTGCCGAGCGTCGGCAGTACTTCCGCACGGTGCTGGATAGCCTAGGCTTTACCTACGGCGAGCCGCAGGGGGCTTTTTACCTGTACACCAACGTCTCTTCGACGGGTCTGGGGGCGGGCGAGTTTTGCATCCGGCTGCTACAAGAAGCTCGGGTGATGATCTTCCCCGGAACCCTCTTCGGCGACCACAACGACCACTTCGTACGGATTTCGCTGCTGCAGCCAATGGCAAAGCTTGAGGAAGCTGCTGAAAGAATGGCCAGGGCAGTGAAGACGCTGCGAGCAGAGAGCTGATAGAGAGCACTTTTTTTGGTTTTGGCCTTCCGCCCTGTGCTCTTTGCGCCGTGCTAACTACTATGGACAACCCCCAAGTGCTTTCCATCAAACACATGGCCTTCGCGGTGCGCGACGTGCAGAAGGCCCTCGAGACCTACTGGCGTTTTCTGGGCGTGCCCGCAAACACCGAAATCAAGGAATATCCCAGGTCGCGCAACAAGGTAGCCCTTTTTACCCTTGGCGGTATTGAGTACCAGCTCTGCCAAAGCATGGACAAGGGTGGGCGTTTTGACGAGTGGATCAAACAGCGCGGCCACGAAGGGCTGCACCACATCTGTTACGAAGTGCGCGACCTGGACAAGGCCCTCGAGCACGCCCTGGCCAACGGCGCACAACTCCGCATTTGCAAGGCCTGTGGGGTCTACGGCAAACATCCTCACCCAGAGGGCTTCATCGCTTTTCTGGACAACGACGCCGCCGGCGTCGAGATCGAGTTCATGCAGGTGTACACCGCGGCAGAACTCGAGGAGTACAAGAAGGTACAGGGTATCTAGCAGAGCGCAAAGCGCAAGTAGAGGGCAACACCGCACTGATTATTTAAAGCTCTATGCTCTCTGCCCTCGGCGCTCTGTCAAACGGAGGCAACATGGGTGTAATCAAAGTGGGGACAGCCAAGGCCAAACCGGGCACGACGGCTACCGGGGTGATTGCGGTTCCGGGCAGCAACGTGGAAATTCCGGTCATCGTGATTAATGGAGTCAAAGATGGGCCTTGCCTGTGGATAGATGGGGCCATCCACGGCGACGAGCCCGAAGGCCCGCTGATGTGCCACCTGCTGCGGCGTGAGGTAAACCCGGAGAAGTTGGCCGGTACGCTGGTGCTGGTTCCGGTTATCAACACGCCTGCTTTTGAAGCTGCTTCACGGGGCAATCCGCTCGACACCTTCAGCTACGACATGAACCGCATCTACCCCGGTCGAGCCAACGGTTATTTTTCCGAACGGGTGACCTGGGCGCACAAGGAGTGGATGGTCAAGGTGGCCGACCTCGAGCTGTCCATTCACTCGGGCGGCGCCCATTCTTACCTCTCGGAGACTATCTTCGCCACCGAGGATGCCAAATCTCAGGAGTTGGCCAGGGCCATGGGCGAGGGCTGGGACCTGGCGCTCAAAAGCTTCTTGCCCAAGGGCAACCCCATGGCGGTCATGCTCGAGGCGGGCAAGACCGGCATCACCGTGGAGTTGGGCGGGCGCAGCGCCACCTCCCCCCAGGCCTTCCACCGGGTAGGGCGGATACTGGCCGATGCAGCCCTCAATGTGATGCGCCACTACAAGATGATTGCAGGCAAGCCCAGGTATGCCAGGCCTCGCTATACCGGTGTGCAGCATGCGCTGCTGGCCCCCAGTAGCGGTCTGTTTGTGGCCGAGCCCGACATCCAGTTCAAAAAATCCATGAAGAAGGGAGACAAGATCGCCACCATCTACAACCTGTACGGTGACGTTCTGGACACCCTCCATGCTCCTACCGATGGTCGCATTTTTGGGCTGCGGGCGTTGCCCAACGTGCTAATGGGGGATTGGTGCTGCTTCTACGCCGAAGTGCAGGGGACACTGGATTAGCGGGGAGCAGAGAACAAAGAGCAGAGAGCAATCCTCTTCTTGGCCCCCGGCTCTCTGACCTCAGCCCTCTGCCAACTACACGCCATGAGCGAATTAACTGAACTCCTAAAAGAATTAATCGAGATTCCCTCACCCAACCCGCCGGGTGACCACCGGGCCATTGCAGAATTTGTGTCGCAGTGGCTGAGGAACGTAGGGGCCAAGGTATCAGTACTCTCCCCTCCCGAAAAACCCGAGGCCGAGAGTGTGGTTGCGGTGATCGGCTCAGGCGATCCGGTCATCATGCTGCACGCCCATATTGATACGGTGCCGGTGGGCGAGAGCGAGGCTGCGGCCTGGTCCAGCAATCCCTTCAGGGCGGTCGAGCGCAACGGGCGGCTTTACGGCAAGGGCAGCGTGGATGATAAAGGCCCTTTAGCCGCCATGATGATTGCCTTCAAGAAGCTGGCTCTGTCGAGGCACTCCGGAACCCTGGTGCTGGTCGGAGCAGCAGAAGAAGAGGTAGGTGGGCAGCTGGGAACCCGCTGGCTAGCCCATGCAGGCTATTTACCCCAGTGTGATTTCATCATCGTTGGGGAACAAACCTTCAACCGGGTGGCTACTGCCCACAAGGGGGTTATGCGGGCCACCATTCGCACCACCGGGCACAGTGTCCATGCCACCAACCCCGACCGTGGAGTTAATGCCATCAACGCGATGGCCCGGGTAGTGTTGGCGTTGGAAAACTACCATCACGACCTTTCCCGTCGGGTGCATCCACTGGTAGGTGTACCCACCTGCAACGTGGGGGTCATTCAGGGAGGCTCAACCGCCAACGCAGTGGCCGATCAGTGCATGATTCGCCTGGATCGTCGGGTAATTCCGGGCGAAAAACCCGAGGTGGTGCAGGCAGAGCTTCAAGCCGTTGTAGATTCCCTGGAGCTAGCCCCGGCTACCGTGGAGGTAGGAGAGTTCTTATACTCCAGCCCCTTCGAGTCCAAGCTACAGACCTCGCTAGGAAAGGCTTTTCTGGAGTGCTCGAGCAACCTCACCCAGGCCCCGGCCGAGCCCATCGGCTACCTCCCCGGCAGCGACGCCAAGCACCTTTTGGGGCTGGTACGCGGCGACATGGTGATTTTTGGGCCGGGCAGCTACGAGGTGGCCCATACCTACGACGAATACGTAGATATCAGGGAGCTTGAACAATGTGAGGCAGTCATTTCCACGTTTCTGGAGCAGGTGATGCGGGTGGAGGTAGAACACCGTGCGTAAACCCTTCTCAAATCAAATTGACAGCCTCACGAGGGCGCAGGCATTCCTCGATAGCCTGAAGCGAGGCAAGCATGTTTGACCTTCTAATCCGCGGCGCGACGGTCATCACCCCCGAAGGCCAGCAACGGCTGGACGTGGTCGTACAGAGCGATAAGATTGCCGCATTGCTGGCACCAAATACCCCCACCGAGGCAATGGAAGTGGTGGATGCAACCGGCAAGCACCTGCTGCCAGGAGCCATCGATATCCATTTCCACGTGCGTGCACCGGCCTACCCCGCTCGCGGCACCTGGGAGAGCGAGACCCGGGCCGCCGCCGCTGGGGGCGTGACCACCGTCTTTGAGATGCCCATCTCCAAGCCCTGCTGCGCCACACCAGAAATCTTCGTGAACCGCCGCGAGCAGGGCAAGCGCGAGGCAGTGGTGAACTTCGCCCTCTATGGCGCGCCGGGAATGCTGAAGGCTGACCTGGTACAGGGCATGGCCGCCGAAGGGGCCATTGGCTTCAAAATCTTCACCACCGACCCAGTACCAAACCGCCTGGACGAGTTCGAGGGGCTGTGTGTGCCGGAGGAGTGGCAGCAGCTACGGGCGCTCGAGCTGGTGAAGGAAACCGGCTTGCTCACGGTGGTACACGCCGAGAGTCAACCGCTGATGAACCACTACACCGCCCTGGTGAAAACCACTGGACGTAACGACGCTTCTACCCACGGCGAGTCCCGACCACCGGTAGTGGAAGCACTGGCCATCAGCAAGATTGCCACCCTCAACGACCTGGTGGGCACCAAACTGCACATCGCCCACGTGACCTCCAAGCATGCCCTGCAAACCCTGCAAAAGTGGCAAGGCCACCAGGACCTTAGCGGCGAAACCTGCCCACAGTACCTCCTCTTCACCGAGCAGGCCCTGGCCGAGTTTGGCAGCTACGCCAAGATCAACCCGCCCCTTCGCACGGCAAGCGATATTGAAGCCCTCTGGGAAGGCATACGAGACGGCTCACTGATTTCCGTCACCACCGACCATTCGCCCTTCACCGTGGAGGAAAAGGAGCGTGCTCGCACCGATATCTGGGCTGCACCACCGGGCGCACCTGGGGTGGAGTTCCTGGTACCCATGATGCTGGATGCAGCCGTTAGGGGCCTTGTGACCCTCGAGCAGGCCGTAGTCTTGATCAGCTCCAATGGAGCTAAGCGCTTCGGTATCTACGGACGCAAAGGCCTGATCGCCGAGGGGGCTGACGCCGACCTGACCCTGGTGGATTTGCAGGCCAGGACGGTGGTAGACCGTGCTAAAGAGTTCAGCCAGTCGAGGAACACCGACTATTTTTTCCACGGCAAAACTTTTCAAGGAAAGGTAGTACGCACCATCGTCAACGGCAAAACGGTGTTTCTGGACGGTGAAGTTCTAGGTAAGCCGGGGGATGGGAGGTTTGTACGGC
>CAZIXH010000128.1:0-3046 GCA_964543055.1 uncultured bacterium | reverse complement strand
CCGAATCGTATAAACACGCCGGCCCTGGTGGGTGGGGACAGCTGTGGCGTGGTAGAGAGTATTTCTGCGCGCCTTGAAAACCAGCACCCGCTCCCGGGCAATCAGGTCTCGTTTGATGGGTCGAATCAGCTCGTCGGACTTTCCCGAGAACATAGGCCCAACCCCGACTCCAATCCAACCCTGGTGGTGCGGAAGATGGGGCCAGCTCATAGCCGGGGCCTAGCATATCGTATTGGCGGCAACGTTGGCAGGAAGGGGCGCAAGCCGGACTGCAGGCAAAGGGTCTATGGTCTATAGTCCATGGTCTATTGCCCTACAAGTTTGGATACCGATTAGCGCATGTCATCACAGCTCAAACAATAAACAGGCGAGCGACTGCCCGCCTGTCTGAACGCAGGGCGATTATTGCTTCTTTGCGGCTTTCTTGCCGTAGCTGCCACCGAACTTCTTCTGGAACTTCTCGACCCGGCCTTCGGTGTCCACAAAGCGCTGCTGGCCTGTCCAGAAGGGGTGGTTGCCGCTCCAGACTTCGACGTGAATCTCGGGCTTGGTGCTGTAGGTATGCATGACCACCTCACCGTTGCAGATGATCTTGCAGGGAACCAGCTTGGGGTGAATTTTCTCTTTCATGCTCTCTCCTGCGCACGGATTTGGCCGTGCCGTCAACTGTAGCACTATAGCAGGTCTAGGCGGTCGGGGCAAGACTGGGTTAAAATCGCGCACACCATGACTCGAGGGGTACGCGGCGCCATTACCGTAGAAGAAGACAGCCGGGAGGCCATCCTGAGTGCCACCCGCGAGCTATTGCAAAAGATGCTCGAGGTCAACCAGATCACCGATTTCGACACCATTGGGGCCATGATCTTTACCCTGACCGACGACCTCTGCGCTGCTTTTCCCGCCGAGGCCGCCCGGCAACTGGGGATGCAGATGGTTCCGCTCATCAACTCCCGCGAAATTCCTGTTCCGGGTGCTTTGCCCAGGGTCATCCGGGTGATGATGCTCTGGAACACCGACCTCCCGCAAAAACAGGTCAAGCACGTCTATCTGCGCGAGGCAGTGCGCCTGCGGCCCGACCTGGAAAGCGCACAATAAGGGCCAGTAGCCGATGGTTGATAGTCCTTGGTCAGGGATGCTTTTGCCATCAGCCATTGACTATCGGCTATCAGCTTCTCAGCGTACCTTGGCCCCTGGTGGCAGGTCTTGCTCCGGTGTGACCACCACAATCTTGCCCTCGGCATTCTCACCGGCCAGAATCATGCCCTGCGACTCCACACCACGCAGAACCGCAGGCTTCAGATTGGCCACCAGCACCAGCTTCTTGCCCACCAGACTCTCGGGGGTGTAATACTGGGCAATACCCGAAACCACCTGGCGGGTATGGTCGCCCACATTGAGCGTCAACACCAATAGCTTGTCGGCCTTGGGGTGTTTTTCGGCTTTGATCACCTCGGCTACGCGGAAGTCCACTTTGGCGAAGTCGTCAATGCTGATGAGCCCATTGGCGGATGAGACTTCTGCTTTGGGCTCCCCGACCTCGAGCTTGGGGAAAAGGATTGGCGCTTCCTGGGGAATCTGAGTGCCCGCAGGCGCAAGCCCCCAGGTTTCGGTCTGGGCAATGGTGTAGTCGCCAAGTCCCAGAGCTGCCCGCAGTTCCCGGGCTTTGGTCGGGAGGGCCGGCTCCAGTAGCACACTGGCAATGCGCAGCCCCTCTACCGCCGTGTAGAGCGCATCCTCGAGTTCTTGCTTGCGCCTCTCGTCGCGGGCCAGTTCCCAGGGTTTGGCGTCGTTGACGAACTTGTTGAGGCTCCGCACGTACTGGAGCACTTCCTCCAAAGCCAGGTGAATCCGCAGGGCGTCCACCTCCTTGCGCACTTTTTCGGCGAGGCTCACCCCTGCTTTGGCAATTTCAGAGTCGGGCGAGGAGGGGACAGGGAGCACCCCTCCGCAGTACTTGAGCAGCATGGTTCGTACCCGCGAAAGCAGGTTGCCCAGGTCGTTGGCCAGGTCGCTGTTCAGGCGCTGCACCACCACTTCCTCGCCAAAGGGGCTGTCCGAGCCCAGGGTGGTATCGCGCAGCAGGGCGTAGTGCACCGCATCCACCCCAAACTTGTCCAGCAGGGCCAGCGGGTCTATGGCGTTGCCCAGGCTCTTGCCCATCTTGCGCCCATCCATGGCCAGAATATGCCCGTGCACGACCAGGCGCTTGTAAATGGGCAGACCTGCGCTTTTGAGCATGGTGGGCCAGAAGATGGCGTGGGGTTTGAGGATGTCCTTGCCGATTACGTGCCAGGCATGGGGCCAGTACTTCTCGAAGAGGCCCCGGCTGGCCAGCGAGGAGGCATAGGCCAGCAGCGCATCGAACCACACGTAGGTCACGTGGTGTTCGTCCCAAGGGATGGGAATGCCCCAGGGCACGCGGTCTTTGGGGCGGGAGATGGACAAATCGCCAATAGGCTCCTTGAGAATTTCCAGCACCTCGTTGCGGTAGGCCTGGGGCTGGATTAGTTCGGGGTGCTCGTGGAGGTATTCCACCAGCCAGGGGCGGTATTTTTCCATGCGAAAGAAGTAGTTGGCCTCCTTTCGCCGGATGGGCGGCTCCGAGTCGCCGGGCAGGATGCCATTCACCAGCTCCTTCTCGGTCACGAAGCGCTCGGAGCCCACCGAGTAAAGCCCCTCGTACTCGGCGTAGTAGATATCGCCCGCTTCGTAAACCTTGCGCAGGATTTCCTGCACGAAGCGCTTGTGGCGCTCCGAGGTGGTGCGGATGTAGTCGTCGTAGCTGATCAGCAGGCGCTGGTAGGCTGGCTGAAAAAGCTGTTCCGAAACGTAATCTACAAACGCCTGCGGCTCTTGCCCGGCATTTTTGGCTGCCCGCGCGATTTTTTCGCCGTGCTCGTCGGTGCCGGTCACGAAGTTGGTCTCGTAGCCATCCAGCCGGTGAAAGCGGGCCAGAAAGTCGCAGATGATTTTCTCGTAAACATGACCGATATGGGGCGCCGCATTGGCGTAGTCAATGGCGGCGGTTTCGTAGAAGATTTTGCTC